>CADBAP010000166.1 GCA_902792685.1 uncultured Prevotellaceae bacterium | reverse complement strand
TGATAGATAGTTGAAAAATGACCCAGTAATCAGGGGTAGGTTCCGATGATCACTTTTTTTCTTTGATTTCTTGTTGATTTGAAATAATTGTCGTATCTTTGCACACAGAACTTAATCTGGACCTAAGATATAATAGACAATACAACAGTAGAACAGTTAATGTTTGACGATGAGTTTGGATGCTGTATAGTATCCGAACTATTAAGTCGCAACATTGATTCTTGCAAGGCTGTGGAACATGGTTATCGTGTGTTTATTTTTCCGAATCCCATAGGTTTCAGAACAGTAGACTTTGTTTTTGTTGGGCCTTGCTGATGAGAAGTGGGCAGAGGTGCTCTGTCGTCTTTTTTTCTGTTAGCATGCCTGTAAAGTTACGAATTAATGAGTGAAATTCAAAAAGAAAGTTGTATATTTGCACCCGAAACGTAAATTTATATGGAAAATGAAGAAAATACTGTGGTCATTGGCTATCATTGTGTCGGTTTTTGTGATTGCATTGATTGGTGGCAGTTTCTATATGCTTGACTTTTCATTGGCTCCCGATCCTAACCGGATGGATACCGACTCGTGTTATCGACAGCAGTTTGAGAAATATCCAGAGAGTAAAGAGTGGGTTGACAGTCTGCGAAGCATCGGTGCTTTGCGTGACGTTGCACGCTTGTGGCGAAAGCGAAGGCGATGCCATCCAGATGGGATGGAAGGACCGGCTTGATGTACTTCATTGGATGAAGACTTTCCAGGCCGACACGATGGTGGTGCATGGCGTCTCAATGGGTGCTGCCACCACCATGATGTTGTCTGGAGAAACGATGCCTGAAGGTATCAAGGATCTGCGTTTTGTGGAGGATTGTGGTTACACCAGCGTATGGGATGAGTTTGCCAACCAGCTGAATGAGCAGTTCGGCTTGCCTCCCTTCCCGTTGATGTATTCCACGAGTCTGCTCTGCCAGTTACGTTATGGTTGGAACTTTAGCAAGGCGTCGGCCTTAGAGCAGGTTAAGAAATGCTCTTATCCGATGCTTTTTATTCATGGTAGTACCGATACGTTTGTACCTACTGAGATGGTACATCCCCTTTACGAAGCAAAACCCGGCACCAAGACGCTTTGGGTAGCCGATGGCGCCGAGCATGCTTTGTCATATCATGAGCATAAGGCCGAATACATCTCAAGAGTACGGACCTTCTGTCTGGATCAGTAAGGCGCAAAGGTACCTCTTGCCCTTTTTCATGGCTTTAACGGGTATTACCTATTATCCTTCCTTGAAGTCGAGGGTGAGTTGTTGTTCTTCGGCGGCGCGTTTTTGTTGGGCCTTGCTGATGAGAAGTGGACGGAGACGTTCTGGGTGGAGTTCGTTGATGCCGATGATGGGCTGTGAGAACTGCGAGGTGAGTTCGTTGCAGGTGATCGACTTCGTGCCGAGTCCTGGCACTCGTAGCAGCTGTTCGTAGTCAGCTGTGTTGATATCCACAGGGAAGGCTTCTGGATGACGGAGCGCCCAGGCGAGTTTGGGGTCAACCTCTAAGTCGAGGTTGGCATGCAGGTCATCGACAATCTCTTCCACCTTGAAGTGGTAGAAGCGTAATAGCCAGTCGGCTTGGTAGAGTCGGTTCTCACGTACCAAAGGCGGTTGTTTGAGAATCGGCAATCGCGGGTCGTAGGTGTTCACGCTGACATAGCCTGAATAATAGACGCGTCGCATCGTGGGCTGTCCGTAGAGCAGGGATGACATCGTGAGGATGTCCTTATCGGATTCTTTCGTAGCGCCTACGATCATCTGCGTGGATTGTCCTGCAGGTACGAAACGGGGGGCATGACGGTATTTTTTCCTGTCTTCCTTATTCTCCAGTACTCCCTGCTGGATCATCTTCATCGGCGTGAACACGCTCTTGTGATCTTTCTCTGGCGCCAACAGTTTCAGCGACTCTTCCTTGGGTATCTCGATGTTCACACTCATGCGGTCGGCATAACGCCCTGCTTCGTTGAGCAGTTCCTGCGAACAGCCAGGAATGCTTTTCAGATGGATATAGCCATTGAAACGATGAATGGTTCTTAAATCGCGAGCAATGGCTGTGAGGCGCTCCATCGTATAGTCAGGATTGCGCACCACTCCACTGCTGAGAAACAGTCCCTCGATATAGTTGCGCCGATAGAACTCCATCGTGATCTCCTCGAGTTCGCTGACAGAGAGCGTAGCTCGTTTGATATCGTTCGAACGTCGATTGATGCAGTAGGCACAGTCGTACATACAGTAATTGGTCAGCATCACCTTCAGCAGAGAGATGCAGCGCCCATCGTCGGCAAACGAGTGACAGATGCCCACGCCACCTACAGGCCACCTACAGTAGAGCCTACCATACCCTGTTTGCCTTTGCGCACAGTGCCGCTCGACGAACATGACACATCATACTTCGCCGACTCCGCCAGAATGCGTAGCTTCTCCATTGTCTTTTCCGTTAGCATGGTTGCAAAGTTACGAATAAATGAGTGAAATACAAAAAGAAAGTTGTATATTTGCACCCGAAACGTAAATTTGTAAGGAAGATGAAGAAAATAGGGTGGACATTAGCTATCATTGTGACGGTTTTTGTGATCGCACTGATTGGCGGCAGCTTTTATATGCTTGACTTCTCACTGGCTCCCGATCCGAACCGGATGGACACTGACTCGT
>CADBAP010000165.1 GCA_902792685.1 uncultured Prevotellaceae bacterium | reverse complement strand
CTATTATACAATCTGCCTGCATGATTTAAAAGACGTGGAGGGTATTGATGTCATTGGCGGACCTGTGCAGAAGCCTAGTCTGTTGTTGAAATGTATCATTAAAACCCTCCGGTTTTTCAAGATTTCGAGCAGATGCTTGAGTCGTTTTGTCAAGCAAAACGAGAAAGATTCCGCAGACCTGTGTGTCTTGTTGTTCCGTATCTTTAATGCAACCCATTTGACCTGGTTACGATTACAATACCCCCAGACAACCTTTGTTCTCTTTCTGCGCGACCTGTATGAGACGAAACAACCCCATGTGACGAATTATCGGAAGGAAAATCTGATAGACTATTGGGGATCGTTTGACTTAGGGGAAAAGGAAAAATACGGGCTGGACTTCTATTACCCTGAGATAGAGTCGAAAATAGACTTGACTTCTTTTTCGGTAGCACCTACTTGTGATGTGTTTTTTGCAGGCAAAGCCAAAGACAGGTATCTGCAACTGCTCAAAATCTATGATTACCTTGATTCACACGGGGTGAAGTGTCATTTTATCATTATGGATGTTGATGAGCAGGAAAAAGAAGAACGTGAGGGCATTGAATACACCACTGAGCTGATACCATATAAGGAAATGCTCATACATTCTATCAGATGCAATTGTCTGTTGGATATCAACCAGAATGGGGCTGTAGGAAACACGTCCCGTTTCCTGGAAGCAATCATGTACAACAAAAAGCTTCTGACAAACAATCTGGCTGCCAAAGAGAGTGAGTTCTACAAGCCTGAATATATGTTTGTCTTCAATGACATCACGGAAGTTGACCCTGCATTCATCCTACAAGACATCCAGGTTGACTATCAGTATCACAATGAGTTCTCTCCGATTGGCTTATTGGAAGCTATCGACAACTTTATAACCTTCTAATGATGTTTTGCTCGGCAAAAGCCAGATCCTGCTCATCGTCAATCTCATACCATGCCACATCTTTTGCGTTCAGTACATAGACGGGCATCGTATGTTGCGACATATCCAACAACTGGTATTCATAACCGAGTTTGGGCTTATCGGCAACGATTTTCTCGTATTCTTTGCACATCGTCTTGTAGAAAGACGACGACAACTTGTGGATTCCAACAAGTTCCCCTTTCGCATCAATCTCATCCTTTTTCGTTGAACAACGTGTTAAAGTGCCCGTTTCATCGTATTCCACGTGATCGTCTTCCAAAAGATGGGTGATCGCATTCCTGCTGAAAATAATATCAGATTCCAACAGCAGGAAATTGTCGTTGCCGATGGCTTCACGACAGTTATATAGGGTGTACATGCTGTTGGTCTCGGCATAACGCGGACTAAAGACGCACTCTATCTGCGGATATTGTGCTCTCAGCGCTTCGTATGCCTCCTTCTTATAACCTGTTCCTATGATGATGCGTTCAATTCCGCAACGAAGGAGGGTCTCAATGGAGCGGATGACCATTGACATCCCTCCTACCTCGATGAACCCCTTCGGCATCGTCTCGGTCATCTTTCCAAAACGACTGCCTAAACCTGCAGCCATGATGACGGCAGTAGAAGTTCCCTCCGACCTCCCCTCTGAGGAAAGGCTCTTGTTGTCAATCATTGTATTCAGCCTTTATGTTATACGTCTCCAACGCTTCTTTCAAAACGACGAAGAAATCTTTAATGTCGTTGGCATTGATAGCACCTAAGGCACATAAGCGGAAGGTGTTCGTTGTGCTTATTTTGCCTGGATAGATGGTAAATCCGCGCTCATAGCAGTAGTCATGAACTTTTTCGAACGAGAAATTCGGGTCTGTTGGATAAAGAACCGATACAACCAGTCCTGATTCGATTTTTGGATCGATAACCGTCTTTAATCCTAATTCGTCAACTCCCTTGTGAATAGCCTCGTAGATGGCACGATGACGGGCAAACTTAGCCTCCTCACCTTCTGCAAAATATTCTTTCAGGGCTTGGATGGTGGCGTAAATCGTCTGTACGGGTGGCGTAAAATGCATCTCGCCAGTCTTTTCGAAGAATTCATACTGCAAATAGAGGTTACAATAATAGGAACGTGTAGGGTAGTTCTTGCTGGCCTTGATGATATCAGTCTTGCCAATGATGAAGCTCAATCCAGACATAGCCATCAGTCCTTTCTGGGCAGAAGCCATACAGAAGTCAACATTGTCTTTCACGACATCAAGAGGAATCAACCTGTTCCCGTTTCATGATGACAGCAATAGACGACAGCCACATCCGGATTTTCCTTCAATGTCTGTTCCACTAACTTCAAATCAGGCTGTTCATATACTGACGACTTCAGATTGATATGGGGAATATGGTACATCTCGCATACCTCTACCGCACGAGTGTTGTATGCTCCGTTATTCACAACCAATATCTTCTTTCCTTCAGGAACGAGCGAGTTGATGCAGACGTCGATGTTGATGGTGCCGGAACCGCAAAACAATACTGATGTATATTGGTCGGCAGGAGCGTGGACAACTTTCAACAGGTCGGCACGAAGGTTTTTCATCAGTCCGGCAAACTCTTTCTCGCGGGGACAGATATCAGGTACCACCTGTGCCATCTTCACCGTATCAGTAGTGGTGGCTGGTCCTGGATTCAATAAAACGTTTCTTTTGATGTTCATATTTTTTTAAGTTTCAATTTGTTCAATATCTTTGTAGTTAAGAAATTAAGTAGTTATCGCTGCGCTCGTCCTTCGGACAGTAGGAGTGCCTTGAGCGAAAGCGAAAAAAGCCATTACTATCTCCGTTATAGTCTCCTGTTAGTAAAACTATCGGCTTAACTTCTTTAACTTCTTAACTTCTAAGAAACTCCATCAGCGCCTCTTTGTTTTGGATTGGTGTCGTTGTCGGACGCCCCAAATCCTTGCGGTTGCCCTTCTTGACGCATACCTGCAGCAAGACAGGACCTTCTTCAGACTTTACGAGAGGAAGGACTGCTGTCAATTCATCTTTCGTCGTCACGCTGTAAGATGCGCTATAGCCTACAGCATCGGCAATAGCAGGCAGCTGGATGCTGAGACCAACAGTTGGCTGACCGCCTACGGAGTCATGGGCACCATTGTTAAACACCACATGGATATAGTTCTGGGGATGTTTGGAGGCAACAATCGCTATCGATCCCATGTGCATGATACTCGCACCATCGCCATCGAAGCACCACACTTTTCGCTGGGGTTGTTCCAATGCGATACCCAATGCGATTTGACTGGCATGTCCCATCGAACCTACCGTCAGGAAATCGCGCTCATGACCCTCGTTCATCGCCGTACGGTATTCAAACAGCTCGCGGCTGATCATACCGGTCGTAGAGACAATCACGTCTTTCTCATCTAAAGCGGCAGCAACAGTCTGAATCGCTTCCTCGCGTGTCATCGACAGGTCGTTTTGAACAACGTTCTGCAAGGTATAGGCCTCGAAGGTGTCTTTTTCTATTACTTTGTTCATGAAATCCACCGCTGTCTGAATCTGCGTGGCTGCCTGTGCCTCATCCTTGTCCAACACCTGATAAGGAATGCCCATTGTTTCCAACAGCGGTAAGGTTACCTTTCCTTGTTTCACATGTTGCGGCTCATCGTGCACACCAGGTTTGCCCCGCCACCCGATGACGAGCAGGACGGGTATCTGATAAACGTCCTTGTCGGTCAGGGAAGCCAACGGGTTGATGATATTGCCTTCACCAGAGTTCTGCATATAGACAACAGGAACCTTGCCTGTTGCCAGGTGATAGCCGGCAGCCAATCCCATCGCGCCTCCTTCGTTGGCAGCAATGATGTTATGGGTGTCATCGGCATGGTCGGTGATATAGGCACAGAGATTTTTCAACAACGAATCGGGAACACCCGCATAGAAGTCTATATCATTGGCCTTCAGCGTATCGTAAAAAAATGATGGTCTGATCATATCATTAGTC
>CADBAP010000164.1 GCA_902792685.1 uncultured Prevotellaceae bacterium | reverse complement strand
GATGAAATCAAATCAGATATTCAAGTCTATGGCTCTGATTGCAGGTATGTTCTGCTTTCAGAGCTTTATAGTTGGTGACGACACGATGACGAAGGAGAATGGTATGTATGTGGTCAACACAACAACCATCAGCAAAGATATTGAAGGCTATAATGGTCCTACGCCATTGAAGGTGTACATCAATAAGAATAAGGTGGAGCGCATTGAGTTCCTCAAGTCGATGGAGTCCCCCAAGTATTACGCCAAAGTCAAGAAAGCCTTAATGGACCAATGGAACGGTAAGACGGTGAAGGAAGCCAAGATACTACAGGTGGATGCTGTGACTGGTGCCACCTATTCCTCAGAGGCCGTCATCCAGAATGTGCAGATGGCTCTCGACTATTATCAGAAGAACAAATAAATAATAAGCGGAGCTCTCAAGGCTCCGCTTATTATTTATAGAATTCTTCCTGTGATGGTGAGTCTTAGTACAGGATAGATACTCCATTTGTCGATAATCTTTGAAAGATCGTCATCAGCAGCGGAGCTCAATATATCCGGCATTTCTACTCCATTCTGGTACACCTTCATCTTTCCCATGAACTGACAACCTGCTTCAACGCGGAAACCTACGCGATTCTTTGGAACCAGACGACCATAACCCAGACCGACATAAGGTCTTACTGACTTCACGCGTACATCGCCTTCCACATTACCCTGATGGTCAATCACTATCTCATACTTGCCGATTTCGGCAGCAATCAGGCCTGAATATTCTGGATGCTCCTGGTAGAGTCTGGCGACCTCATCGCTATGACCCGATAACTTCGCAATTTTCTCGCCACCGAAAGAGAGACCGCCGGCAATGAAGAACGCGGCTCTTTCACCAAAGGGATAGACGCTGAGTCGGGCATTAAAAATGGTGCGGTTGAAATTTCCCTCCAGCTTAACTTTGCTGAATGTGTAGGTGTCAGATCCGCCTGGTTTGGGAATGACGATGGGTTCTGCATCAATATTTACGTCTCCATTAACCTTGAAACCTGGCATGAAATTAGCATCGAATCCTAACTCAAGATAAGGGGTGATAGGTGTTGCTATTCCCACAGTGATACCTTCGGTACTAACACCTGCATTCAATCCTATACGGTTGAATACGCCATAGATATCAGACTGAGCAAAAGCACTTCCTAAGCTAAGCCATAAGGCTGCTGCAAGAAAAAATAAACGTTTTTTCATGTTCTATTTGTTTTAATTAATGAGTAATATTGCTGCAAAGATATAAAAAAGATAAATATCTTCCAAATGTTTTGCTAAAAAATCCGCCTTTATTGAATACAGAGATAATAGCCTAAGCGGTAAAGTTTGAAAACCCATAGAGAGGGACGGGATCCGCAGAGGTTCCGTCTCTCTGCTTTTCTGAAGAGTCGGTGCTGAAGGCTGCGCTCAATCTTTGTCACATAATCAGGGTTATTCTCAAACTTGGTCATTAAGACGGGATTGTCGATGTGTACTACGTTGATATGCTGTTGTTTCAGCATTTTCCCATATAGCACATCCTCATAGCCGCTACGTGTAAACCGTTCGTCAAAAGAACATTTCTCAAAGGCACTGCGAGTGATCATGAAGTTGGTAGAACGGAAATGCTGATATCTTTTTGCCTGACGCATCACAGCCGTATGAGCAGGGATTTCTGCCTTCTCATAACGATAGCGCAGGTTCTGGTGTAAACGTGCGTCATCGATGATACTGATACCTCCATTCACGACACCGTCAATAGGTGTAGAAAGATATAGCTTCAGGAAATCTGTATGAGGAATGGAGATGTCGCAGTCGAGAAACAGCAGCAGGGGATACTGGCTGATGGCTCCCAGATAGTTTCGGTTTGCCGCGCTGCCCGCATTCTCTGTTTTCAGGATATAACGACAACCAGGAAGTTGGTTGATAGCTTCGTTTACCTTGATGATCTCCGGGTCAACTGTGGCATCGTCGGACACAATCACTTCGTATGCCTCAACGTTGGCTTGCAACAAAGGCAGCAGTTGTTCCACCAAAGGCAGACAGTTGCAATTGTAGGCTGGTATGAGTACCGAGAGACTTCGCATGAGGTGATTCGACATTAAAATTTGCAT
>CADBAP010000163.1 GCA_902792685.1 uncultured Prevotellaceae bacterium | reverse complement strand
ATAAAAGCCATTACCCAACAGTACCGAAATATCGTTCTTACCTTTACGCAAGTACTCCGTCACATCATAAGTGTTGTACCAAACGGTCTTGTCGTAATCACTCCATGCAGGGGAAAACATCGACTCCCCTACTCGCTGACCATTCAGAGATAGTTCATAGAAACCAAGACCACAAATGTTAACCTCAGCCTTTTGTATGGAGTTGCGCGCTTTAAAGGTCTTGCCAACGATGATGCTGCGCCGTGACAGACTATCAACAGCCTCCCATAACTCTTTCGCCTCGCCTTTGAGCTTTCCGCCAGAAAAAGAACGTCCTTCGGGAATATGGGCATCACTTCGCGTAATGGCACCAATCCACTGTACAGCAGGGGCTTTAAGTGGCTCTGAATCCGAGTGTTCCTTAAAGTCCCTCGCGATGGTTTGCAGACAGGATCCTACAAACAATAAAATAATTACTTTTATAATGCGCATGTCAGTCTTCCCAAAGTATTTCGTTGGCCCTTCAGCTTCCCATCTACATAAATCTGTAATCCTTTCCCTGCATGATATTTGGAACCGTCTTTATCCCACAGAATTGTCAGGTCGTGCCCATGATAGCGCACTCGATCCAAACAGAACCAATCCCACTTGCCATCAGGCAACAAGGGATGAACTTCCACCACGTTGTCAAGACGCGGACGGAGTCCTACCAATCCCGTAATAATCAGGTCACAGAAAGTGGAATGGTTGTAATATTTCGAACGCTCTTGATCACCCTTCAGCCAATAGCCGGTAGTTTCGTCGAGGTATTCACCGATATAAGGTCTTCCTCGCATAGATTGACTCTCCACATATTTTTCCAACTCAGCAAAATAGACGGAGTCGTTAATAATGCTAGAAGCTCTAGATTCACTAGATGTTCTAGAGGTTCTAGATTCACTAGTTGTACTAGATTCACTAGAGGTTCTAGATTCACTAGTTGTTCTAGGTTCATTGTTCAAGTAATTTGCCATAGCCGTTAACGTCTGACTGGTCGCAAAGGGCCATACGGCACCATCCCATTCACACTTGCCCACGCCATGAGTGCGAAACAGGGGATGACGACGCTCAGCTGTTGTCTGTCCATACGGGGCACTGAAACCTTGTGGGTCAGAAGCCTGCGCCCATGCCTGTTCATAGCGTTTGTCATTGCTTGGTAAGTTGACATACCAGGGCAGGAAGCCGATAGCCTCACGAACGTTTGATGATGAGTCCTTGCGAAGTGTTTCAAAGAACTGATGACGATGATTCCACAAACGACTCTCTACCAAGCTGCGGATCGTGTCGGCACGTTGGTTATAAAACCTTGACAAATCCAGGTCACCTTATTACCATACATATAACTGTTGATGCTAGGACGAGCGTACTGTTTCTTTCTACCACCACTAATGGACTCTTCCATAGCATCCTGCACGTCTGCTTGCCAGAACAGGGTGTGCTGCCCATTCTCTATCCATCGGTGTGTTGTGTTCCAGTATTCATATTCGTCGCATAAATCCGGAAGCATCTGCGTAATCCACTCCTGACGTCCGTCAACAAGATAACGGTTCCACAGCGATGCAGCAATCCATGAAGAGAATTTATGTAGCTTCTCCATCGGCTTGCCATCGTTGCCGCGGTACCATGTTTCCATGATCTCATCAAGGTATTGCGGGTCACGCATCCAACGTGACTCATGAATATGATGGCCCACACCAGAGGCTATGAGGTTGTACTTATCTGCATAGTTGCGCTTCACCAGGAACTCTGTCATGCAATATTTTCCTTCATCGGTTTTGCGCAAGTGTTTCCTCAATGTCCACCAACGATACCAATAGGTCTGTTCGAAATTCTGCTGTGGACACTCAAACAGAGGTACATTTTCCTGCATCCATTCCCATGCCGCACTGTTCGGAATAGCCTGCACGATATTTTCGGGCTCCATCGTGTTGAAGTAATCGACATAATGTTTGAAGTCTTCATACTTCAGAAACGCACTGCCGGCATTGTCATCGGAACTGGAGGTGCGGAAGTTTGCAATGCGATATACCGCCAATTGGTCGGTACCGCCGGCGTTGTCGAGAATGCCATCCCAATCGGCAGGGGTATCAACATCCGGGAAACGACGTTCGCCGCCTGTTCGGAACATCACACGCTCAATGGCTTTCACAGGAGCATAGAACATCCGCTGCCCAACTTTCTTACCATCAATAAAGACGGTTAACGTACGGCTTTTAACCGACAACTGAGCTTCGATG
>CADBAP010000162.1 GCA_902792685.1 uncultured Prevotellaceae bacterium | reverse complement strand
GATTACGACAAGACCGTTTGGTACAACACTTATGATGTGACGGAGTACTTGCGTAAAGGTAAGAACGATATTTCGGTACTGTTGGGTAATGGCTTTTATAATGAACAGGGTGGCAGGTATGCGAAGATGCGTATTTCCTTCGGCCCGCCAACGCTGTATTTTGATATGACGGTGACCTATGACAACGGACAGAAAGAGCGTTTGGTCAGCGATGCCACTTGGCAATGGCGTCCATCGCCCATCACTTTCAACAGTATTTACGGTGGTGAGGACTATGATGCCCGTTTAGAGAATAGTGGTCAGTGGCAA
The DNA here is from genome assembly GCA_902792685.1 of uncultured Prevotellaceae bacterium. Classification (GTDB taxonomy): domain Bacteria; phylum Bacteroidota; class Bacteroidia; order Bacteroidales; family Bacteroidaceae; genus Prevotella. Next base: position 3,343 of record CADBAP010000162.1, on the reverse strand, counting down.
CCTGTTGTCATTCAGGAAGCACCAAAGGGCGTGATGCGGAAACAGATTGCAGAGCCAGTGAAACTGATGGAGCGCTATTCCGTCAAAGAAACGCTTCGGAAAGATTCCGTGTTGGTGCTTGACATGGGACAGAACCTGTCTGGATTTCCTGAGATTACAGTCAATGGACAGGCAGGACAGCAGCTGAAACTGATTCCTGGTGAAACGCTAACAGCAGAAGGATTTGTCAACCAACGTCAGACAGGTCGCCCATTCAGGTCGAAGGTGCTATTGATGTATTGAAAGATATTCAGTCGTGCTTCGTATATAATAGTGCACGAAAGATAGGCGATTTCGAGTGCTCTAATCAATTGTTCAATGATACTTATCGGATTATCGATCGTGCCATCCGTTCGAACTGGCAAGCTGTTTGGACAGATTGTCCACATCGCGAGAAACTTGGTTGGCTGGAACAAGATTGGTTGAACTTCGAAGGGCTGGCGTATAACTATGATTGCAAGTCGATGGTAGAGCAAACGATGCAGCAGATTGTCGATGCCCAGCATTCCGATGGTTCGATGCCGGAGATAGCACCAGAATATACGGTGTTTCAAGGTTCGTGGGCGCAGCCGTTCTTGGAATCACCGGAATGGGGTGGAGCATTGGTTGCGCTGCCGATGCTGTATTATCGTCACTATGGCGATTCCTCATTGATTCATCGATACTATCCTGCGATGAAGCACTATGTTGACTACCTGCATACGCAGGACTCGTGCTACATTCTGAAGCAAGGGTTGGGTGACTGGTACGACTACGGTGAGGGTAGGGCAGGTTTCTCTAAGAACACGCCTGTACCCCTGGTGGCTACGGCGCATTATTATCAGTGGACGTCGTGGGTGCAGCATTTTGCAAGGATAACAGGACGTTCGTTTGAATCAGGTGGTTTGCAATATCGTTGTGATCAGATACGTGAGGCTTTTCAGCGAGCGTTCTACAATCCCCAAACCCATCAGTATGGCACTGGCAGCCAGGCATCGAATGCCATTCCGCTGGTGATGCGGTTGGTACCAGAGGAAGACAAGAAGGCTGTATTGGCTAATCTCATATCGGATATATGCAATCACGGCAATCGGCTGACTACCGGTGATGTGGGCAACCGCTATTTGTTTGCTGCGCTGTTGGAAAACGATCTTTCGGAATTATTCTATTCGATGTTGAATCACGACGATGTACCTGGCTATGGTTACCAATTGAAAAAAGGCATGACGACACTTGCCGAACAATGGGATCCTGAACAGGGTGCATCGCGCAACCATTTTATGATGGCGCATATAAACAACCATCTGATAAAGAATGTTGTAGGTATAAATATTTCGCACGGCACTGTGGCTATGATTGCTCCGACACCTATGGGTGACCTGAAGTCGGCGCGTGGTTCAACGGAGGTCAACGGACAGAAGGTAAAGCAACATTTTGAAGTGAACATAAAATAACAGAATATGAAGAAAACGATTTTGACCATTGGGTTGTGCATAACAGCAATGCTGGGCATACAGGCACAGAATGACTATGCGGGAGACTATACCCGTTCGTTGAGTGATGTGATGAAGGATGTGGAACAGCGTTTTGGTGTGCGGTTCAAGTATAATGTCGATACTGCGGGTGTGAAACTGACTTTTGCCGACTGGCGTATCCGACCGTATTCGTTGGAAGAGACGTTGACGAATATCTGTCAGCACTTCGACTGGAACTGGTGGAAGCAGAATGACAACCTGTATAAAATCAAGCCATACGAGTATCCACGCCGTCATACGGAGGAAGGAGCGAAAATGCTTGCCTACCTGAATACACTCTATGCCGACCGTGCTTCTTGGGAGGCACGACGTGATACTTTACGTCAAGAGGTGCGCCAACGGCTGGGTATTGATGCCTTCCTTGATTCATGTGTGCAGCATGCCAAGCCTATTTTGTCAAAGGTTCTCAAACATGATGGCTACACCACGCAGAACATCTGCATCGAACTCACTCCAGGACAACATGTGTTTGGTACAATTTATACGCCGCTAAGGGGTAAAAAACAAGGAGCAAGGAGCAAAGCCTCCTCCCTTCACCCTCCCTTTGGGAGGGCTGGGGTGGGGTCGTTGGAGGGTCCCTTTCCCCTCATAATCTGTCCTGACGGACACTGGGTGACTCGTTCGCGCGATGATGAACAGAAACGTTTAGGCACTTTGGCACGTATGGGAGCAATCTGTGTGGATTTCGACCTTTATGGCTATGGTCAGAGTGAGGCAGAGGTAGGACGCGAAGCCCATCGTACAGCACGTGCGCATGTCTATCAGGTAGCCTGTGCATTGAAATTGCTCGACTATATGTGGAACAACCGCAAGGATGTTGATAAGACACGCATTGGAGTCAATGGCGGCAGTGGTGGCGGAAGTCACACTATATTGCTTACAGTTATCGATCCGCGTTTTACGGCGGCCGCTCCGACAGTAAACCTCGCCTCTCATTTTGATGGAGGTTGTCCGTGTGAAAGTGGTATGCCAATACAAAAGTCAGCTGGCGGTACGTGTAACCCTGAACTATTGGCGATGTTTGCACCCCATCCCGTGCAGGTGGTGAGTGATGGTGGCGACTGGACAGCGAGTGTTCCTACATTGGAATATCCCTATCTGCAACGCATCTGGAACTTCTATGGTGCCGGTGAAAAAGTGGAAAACGTGCATCTGCCTAACGAACGGCATGACTACAATGCTTGACGAGTCGAAAGTTGAAATTCTCCCATTGGAGAAACTGGAGAGCCAACTGAAACGCTGACAAATGTCGTAACGGGTATAGCTTACGTTCTTACTTGAAAACAAGTACCAGATTATTACCGCTATCTGGTACGAGGTGTACCAAGGCTTGGTATTGATGTTACCAAGCCTTGGTAATGATGTTACCAGGCGCTGGTAATCACGTTACCAGGCATTGGTAATATGACGACAATTTACGCGCGCGTACGTCTTTATATATAAACAAATGAACTATGAATATCAGAAGAATTACAACCACTATCTGCCTGTTTGCTTTTGCATTGATGCTGATGGCGCAGAAAGTAAATGTCGTAACAGAAAAAAATGCATCAAACCGTGAACAATATGCGGCAGAATACCTGCAAAAAAAACTGACGGCATTGGGTTATGACGTGGTGATAACAACCAATGGCAAGAAGACAAAAGCTGATACTCGAATATTCTTGTCTAAAACTGGGACTGGACCTGCCGAGGGTTATACGATATCCTCCGATAAGAATGATGTCAAGGTTGTCGGCAACGATGCTACCGGCGTCATCTACGGATGCGTGGAACTGGCAGAGCAACTG
>CADBAP010000161.1 GCA_902792685.1 uncultured Prevotellaceae bacterium | reverse complement strand
GTCACCTTCAATCCTGTTGCCAATGTCTTCAGACCATTCGCAATACCGCCGAAATATGATTGATTATTTTCCATTGTCATTACACCTTATTATATATATAGTTCAAAAGCCACTACTACCGTCATCAGCACTAAATTGAGCAATGCCAATGGCATGAGGTATTTCCATTCAAGTTTAAGAATCTGATCGATACGCAAACGGGGATACGTCCAGCGAATCCACATCAGGACCCAAACAAGGAAGAAAGTCTTACCCAAGAACCATACGACACCTGGGATATCATTCATCACATTGTCGAAACCTTCTACACCGATATTAATGGGTGCCCATCCACCTAAGAATACGGTGGCTGCCAGTCCTGAGATGACAAACAGATTCAGATACTCTGCCAGATAGAAGAAACCGAATCCCATACCGGAATATTCGGTATGATGACCGGCTGTCAGCTCACTCTCGGCTTCTGCCATATCGAACGGGCCACGATTGGCTTCCGCATTTCCTGCAACAAGGAATACCAGGAAAGCAATGATTGCCGGAAGGTGACCCTGAACGATGAGCCAGTTCCAAGGCCCTGTCTGTGCTTCCACAATACCACTCATCTGCATGGTGCCTGTCAGTATCACAGCCGTAATCAGACACAGGCAGAGTGACATCTCGTAGGAAATCATCTGCACGGCAGCACGCATCGCAGAGATGACGGAATACTTATTGTTACTACCCCATCCAGCAAGGAAGATACCAACGACTCCGATACTGGAAACCGCTGTTACCAGAAAGATTCCCACATTGAAATCCAGAATGGAAGCACCATTGTTCCAAGGCAGGAACGAGAATGTTCCCACAGAAGCAGCAATCACTAAAAAAGGTGCGAGGAAATAGAGCAACTTGTCGGCTTTGTCAACAACGAAGATTTCCTTGATGAGCATCTTCAGCACATCGGCAAACACCTGCAAGATTCCCCAAGGACCTACTCGCATCGGGCCTAAACGACACTGGAAATAGGCGCAGACCTTTCGCTCCATGAATATCAGCGCGATAGCCAATAGCGCATAGCCCACGATGATGAGCAAGCCTATCACTACGCACTCTATCAGTATCGACCATAAATCTCCCAATCCCAACGTATTGCGGAGAAGTTCGTCGAACCATTGTGTGATAATACTAAAATCAAACATATCTTATTTTTCTTTTTATCTGTCTATATCAGGAATGACGAAATCGATAGCGGCACCCGTTGTCACAAGGTCGGCAATCTTCTGACCACGCAACATCGGATCGAGTGCACCAACGAGAGAAAGTCCTCCTTCCGGCACTTTAATAATCGGTTTCTGCTTCACATAGAAGTCGCCTTCCGGAATGTTGTCGATGAGCTGTTCGATGATGTTCAGACTTTGATACATCTCTGCAATATGGATATTATAACGCGCCATACTGTCACAAGTGGTGTCTGTAATCTGCTCCCACGCTATCTTGTCGTACATATCGTATGGATGCGACTTGCGCACGTCGTTCTTCCATCCGGCAGCACGTCCGGCAGGACCTGTCACACCATAGTTGATACAGTCTTCGAGTCCCATCACACCGACATTCTCCAAACGCTGGTGGGTGATAACGTTGTCACCGAACACATCAACATATTCTTGAATCATGGGCTTCAAATATGCAACCAAAGCCTTTACATTCTGAACAAAATTCGGATCGATGTCGTCTTGCAAACCACCGATGCGGTAATAGTTCTGAATCAAGCGGCCACCAGTGGTCTCTTCCATAACATTCAGCACATGTTCACGGTCACGCATACAGTACAAGAAAGCTGTCAAGGCACCCAAGTCCTGCGCGCAGCAACCACAATACAAAAGGTGTGAGTCAAGACGCTGCAACTCGTCCATGATTGTACGTACATATTTTATACGGTCAGTCAGTTCGATTCCCATCGCCTCCTCGATGACACCAACCAACGCATGACGATGCATCATTGCTGACAAATAATTCAGACGGTCAGTCAACGCAAGGGTTTGTGGATAGGTATAGCTTTCACACATCTTCTCAATACCACGATGAATATAACCCAGATGAGGATAGATGCGCTTTACCGTCTCACCATCAAGGACTGTCTGCAAACGTAGCACACCGTGAGTTGACGGATGCTGAGGACCGATATTGATGACATAGTCGTCTTCTGTAAACAAACGGTTCTGCTTGCATACGAGTTTGCCATCTTTCAACGAATACTCGCAACCATATTCTGTTTCCACATCATCGGCAAGTGTATAGCTGTCGTCAAACTGCCAATCCTTGCGGAACGGATAACCTTT
>CADBAP010000160.1 GCA_902792685.1 uncultured Prevotellaceae bacterium | reverse complement strand
CAGCGACCTCATCGCGCTGGGAAGTGCTGATGTCATCATTTCGATGGAACCGATGGAAGCGCTCCGTTATCTGCCCTATCTGAAGAAAGAAGGTTGGATTATCACTTCCAGCACGCCGTTTGTCAACATCCCGAACTATCCCGACATAGAGGTGATTATGGCCGACCTGCAGAAAGTGAAGAACGCGATCGTCATCGATATTGAAACAATGGCGAAGGACAACGGTGTGCCCCGCTCGGCAAACGTCATCCTGTTAGGTGCTGCACAAAAGGCATTGGGTATTGAATACACCAAGTTGGAAGATGCCATCCGTCGTGTTTTTGCCCGTAAGGGCGAAGCCATTGTGGATGCAAACATCAAAGCGCTGGCTATCGGAAAGGAGAATGCCCGATGAATACTCCTATCAACAAAGAATTGATCGACGGCCTCATTGCGAAATTCGGCATCCAGGACTTTGCCAAAGCAACCATTCGTGAGGTGAAACAGGTGGCTGCCACAGCAGAGAAAGAATCGGGTGTAGAGTTCATCAAGATGGAAATGGGCATTCCCGGTCTGCCTGCTGCACAAGTGGGTGTAGAGGCACAGGTGAAAGCTCTACAGGAAGGTATCGCCAACCTGTATCCCGATATTCAAGGATATCCCGAACTGAAGAAACAGGCATCCCGATTTGTGAAAGCTTTCATCAATGTTGATATTGCACCTGAAGGCTGTGTGCCCGTCTGCGGAAGTATGCAGGGAACATTTGCTTCGTTCCTCACCTGTTCGCAGGCCGACAAACGAAAAGATACCGTATTGTTCATTGATCCGGGATTCCCTGTACAGAAGATGCAGTTGCAGGTACAGGGTGTGAAATACGAGACTTTCGACGTATATGATTTCCGCGGCGACAAGTTGCGCCCGAAACTGGAGAGCTACCTGGAGAAAGGAAACATCTGCGCCATCGTCTATTCGAATCCGAAACTGCGCATCATCGGTGAACTGGCCAATCAGTATGACACCATCATCATGGAGGACCTCGCCTACTTCGCAATGGACTTCCGACAGGATCTGTCGAAACCATTCGAAGCGCCCTATCAGCCTTCCGTTGCCCACTATACCGACAACTACATCTTGCTGATCAGTGGTTCGAAGGCCTTCAGCTATGCCGGCGAGCGCATCGGTGTTACCTGCATCAGCGACAAGCTGTTCCGTCGCCACTACGATGACCTGTCGGCACGCTATGAAGGACTGCCCTTCGGTCTGGTCTTCTCTACGCGAATGCTCTATGCCCTGTCGTCAGGAACGAGCCACAGTGCCCAATACGCGATGGCGGCGATGCTGCACGCAGCCTGCGACGGCGAGTACAATTTCCGCAACGAGATCAAGGTATATGGTGATCGCGCCCACAAACTGAAGGAAATCTTCCTGCGTCACGGTTTCCATATTGTCTATGACAAAGACCAGGAGCGTCCGATTGCCGACGGCTTCTATTTCACCATCGGCTATAAGAATATGACCAGCGGCCAACTGGCACGTGAGCTGATGTATTATGGTGTTTCTGCTATCTGTCTCATCACGACAGGTAGCCATCAGGAAGGTCTGCGCGTCTGCACATCGTTTATCGAAGACCACCAATACACCCAACTCGATGAGCGTATGGCTATCTTTGAGCAAAACAATCAGTAAACAATTAGCAAACAAAGTCTCCCCTTCAGGGGGAGATTGAGAGGGGGCTTTACTTCTCCACTCTAATACGGGCATCAACCGCGATAACATCGTTTTCATCAGCGAGTAGCGGGTTGATGTCCATTTCTTTGATCTCTGTGGCAAAACGAAGAAGCGTTGACAGGCGGACGATGATCTCAGCAAATTTCCGTTCGTTGACGCCCTTCATGCCGCGCGTACCTTTGATAATCTTATAGCCACGCAAGGAGTGTATCATACTGTAGGTCTCTTCGTAGCTCAGCGGAGCCAGACCACTCGACACATCCTTGAGTACTTCCACAAAGATACCGCCCAGGCCGCAGAGCACCACGTGTCCGAAACGGTTCTCATACTTCGCACCGATGAACAGTTCCGTGCCCTTAATCATTTTCTGCACCATTACCGATGTGGCATCATGAATCTTCATCAAGCGGTCGTATTCGGCAGAGAGCACCTCGCGGCTTCTGATATTCAAAGCCACACCGCCTACATCACTCTTGTGTACAGGACCGACAACCTTTGCTACCACAGGATAACCACACTGGTCGGCAAACGACAGCACTGCTTCCTTATCGGCACTCACAAACTCCGGCACAGTCGGAATACCTGCAGCAGAAAGGAGTTCGTGAACGATGGAAGGTTCCACGTAACCGACATCTTTTGCGTCTTCCCTTCCTTCGGAGGGGGCTGGGGGGAGGTTCTCTATAATCCTCCTGATCTTCGGCACATCTGCCGGCGTCTTCATCACCTGCGTCAATGCCGTTGCTACCGTCACCTCGTCAGCAAAGTTCACATGTCCCTTGTTCAGGAACTCCTGCACCTCCGGTCCTGCTGTATTCACACTCGGTAAGATGGGGAATATCGGTTTCTTGCACTCCAGTATTTTCTTGTGCAATACCTCATAGGCATCATAGAGTCGCACCAAGCCTGGCGAACCGAAGATGACCATGATGGCATCGATGTTGTCGAAACGATTCTCACAATAGTCAATGGCAATCCCCAAGTGTTCAGGCGTTCCTGTCGCCAGCACATCAATCGGATTCGACACCGCAGAACCTGGCAGCAACTTCGTCTTCAGCTCCTCAGCGACCTCACCGCTCAACAACGGTACACTCATACCGCCTTTCGACAAAGCATCGGTGAGCATCACACCTGGACCGCCGGCATGTGTGACAATCGCAAAGGAAGGGAGTTTTCCTCCAGCCCAAGGATTGGTAGGCTTCAAACTAAAGATACAACCCACCGTTGTCAATTCCTCACGTGAGAAGCAGAATCGCTGGACGCCATCGCTCCCGTATGACTCGATGCCGCACGACTGCCGCTCTCCGATGAACCGGCTTTGATAGCCGCAATACGACAGCCCTTGCGAATCAAGGAGGTGGCATGATACAACAGTTTGTCAGGATCGGAGATATTCTCGATATACAGCAGCTTGACCAATGAATCACGCTCCGCATCGAAATGTTCATCCATATATTCCAGCACCGTCTCAATACCGATCTGTTTGCCATTACCGATAGACCAGACCGAATTAAACGACAGTCCTTTCGACACCGCACTCTCCAGAATGAACACCGCCGTTGCTCCAGAGCCGGAGATAAAGTCCACACCCTTCGGATTCAGGTTCGGAATAGGTTTGGTGAACACTGAGTGGTGCCAGCGTGTCAACAGTCCGATACAGTTCGGACCAATCAGCGCACACCCATACTGGTTACAGGTATCGATGATGCGTTGCTCCAATTCAGCACCCTCATGGGTTTCCTCACTGAAACCGGCAGATATAATAATAAACGCGCGTACGTGCTTTTCCTTTGCCAGATAGTCCACATAGTCGGGACAGAATTTCGCAGCGACAACCAGAATGGCCAAATCGGTATCCGGCAACTGCTTGACGTCGTGAAATACTTTCAGACCTTGTATCTCGTCTTCCTTCGGATTCACAACACGCAGAACACCCTGATAGCCGCCGTTCAGGATATTACGGATGACCGCACCACCAGGCTTGTGTACATTGTTGGAACCGCCAATAACTACAATACTTTCAGGTTGAAGAAGTTGTTCATTGATCATGGCTATAGTTGATTAGATTCATGTTACAAAAATACAACAAATGAACGAGAAAGACGGCTCATTAACAAACTTTAAACTACAGTGAAGCTTTCCGCATAAGCTGACGCACTGATTTAATTACATACAATATTCTTAAAAATCGTTGTCTATTCGAACAAAGAGTGCATGAGCCGCGACGAAAGAAGCGCACTGCAAGGAAAACGTCTGCACAAGATTGTAGAGTATGTTTATCACCACGTACCATTCTATCGACATAAGATGCAAGAACTGGACGTACGCCCAGATGACATTCAGACCATCGAGGATATTACGAAACTGCCGTTTACCACGAAGAAAGACCTGCGCGACAACTATCCGTTTGGTTTGCAAGCTGCTCCGCAGAGTGAAATCATCCGTATTCACGCCTCATCGGGCACAACCGGCAACCCGACCATCGTTGGCTATACCCGCAAGGATGTTGGTGTCTGGAGCGAATGTATGGCGCGCTGTCTGACCGCCTATGGTGTCACCCGCGACGACATCTTCTCTGTAGCCTATGGCTATGGACTGTTTACTGGCGGACTGGGTGCTCACTATGGTGTTGAACATATCGGTGCATCTGTGGTACCAGCCTCAACGGGAAATACCGAGAAACATTTGAAGCTGATTCGCGACTTAGGAATCACCGGCATTGCCTGCACACCGTCGTATGCCCTCTATCTGGCTGAGACGATGGATAAGATGGGCATCACGAAAG
>CADBAP010000159.1 GCA_902792685.1 uncultured Prevotellaceae bacterium | reverse complement strand
GAACAATATACGTACCTTTGCAGCCAATTTTAATAAGTATTTTTAATATGACTAAACGAAAATTAGTTTCCGCAGCCATTGGTTTGTGGCTTTCAGGAACAACAGCCCTCGCAGGAGGAATTCTGACAAATACGAATCAGAGCATTGATTTCTTGATCAATCCAGCACGCAATGCAGCGATAGGTCTTGACGGAGTATATAGCAATCCCGCCGGTGTCGTATTCATGCCCCAAGGTTTTCATCTGGGTATCAACTGGCAGATTGCTCACCAAACCCGTACCATCACATCAACAAACCCTCTCTTTGCACTGGGAAAGAGAAACGACGGTTCGAACACTAAGACCTTCGAAGGTGTTGCCGACGCTCGCTGCGTTCCTTCCGTACAAATGGCATACAATACTGGTAACTGGAGTTTCCAGTTCAATTTCTCGATGCCTGGCGGTGGAGGTATTTGTGAGTTCGAAAATGGTATCGGTTCTTTCGAGAGTGCTATCGGCATGATTGCCCACGAACTGGCACCATTAGGAGCTGAGGGTTATGATGCCAATGTATATGTACGCGGACGCCAGTACTACTTTGGTTTCCAACTCGGTGCTGCCTACAAGATTAACGAGCACTGGTCGGTATATGGCGGTTTGCGTGCACTCTATGGCGATGCATCATACAAAGCACGTATGACGAATATCCAAGTGAAGATGACGAATCCAGGGGGCGAACCATACTACGTGGATTTCGACCAGTTCCTCAACAGTTCCATTGCTGACATCAACAAGAAACTGGGACAGGCAGAACTCGCCTACCAGATGGGAATGTACACGCAGGAGCAGTATATGGCTGTGAAGGCACAGGCTGATGCCGTACTGGGGCAACTGGATCCATTGGAGAAATACAGTCAAGGTGTGAACCTGATGAGCATCCAGACCGGTTTTGGAGTTGCTCCGATCATCGGTGTTGACTTTCGTACAGGTGCTTTCAACTTTGCTGCAAAATATGAGTTCAAGACTCGTATGAAGATGAAGAACCACTCTACACTCGACAAGGCAACGGAGATTGAGGCTTTAAACAAGTTCAAGGATGGTACAGAGGTTGACGAAGACCAGCCAGCCCTGCTGTCAGTGGGTGCACAATGGAGCATCATTCCGAATCTTCGTGCCAATGTTGGCTACCACCACTATTTCGACAAGTCGGCTCACTGGTATCAGCACGCAGAGAAAAAACTGGGCGGCGACACCAATGAGTATCTCTTCGGCGCAGAGTGGGACATCAACAAGAAACTGACTATCGGTAGCGGTATGCAGTTTACCCGCTATCAGCTTACCGATGACTATATGAACGACATGTCGTTTGTTGTCAGTTCCTATAGTTTCGGACTGGGATTCAAATACAAAATCACTGACCACATCAAGGTCAAGGCTGGATACTTCCAGACCAACTACGAGGATTATGACAAGGTGACACAAACTAATCCGGCAACAGGTGCCGTTATCGTTGGCGACAACTTCACGCGTACCAACAAAGTCTTCGGCTTAGGTGTCTGTAAAAAGTGAATTAAACATTAAAAAATCCCGCTTTCATCGACTGATGATGCGGGATTTTTTATGGAATAGCACTATAGCGGATCAACATCATAATACACCTGAAGGGTAGCATTACGCGGATCTTTCATGAGTGCCTGCTGAACGGAACGGAGACATTGGCGCACCTGCTGACCGTTGAGTCCATTCTCCAACTTCAGCACAATCTTGCGGATGTTCATCTGTTTCACACGAGCAATACCTGGTTTATCGGGGCCTAAGACACGATTGCCAAACAGCTCACGCAACCTTGAAGCCATCTCCAAACCGGCACTGTTGACAACAGCATCGTGGCGGTGTTTCAGATATACATATACCAACCGGTAGAAAGGTGGGTAATGGAATTCGCGACGTTCCTGCAACAACATCCGGTAGAAAGCATCGTAATCATTCACCAAGCCGCGCTTCCCTTTGCGCCCTGCCCTACCGCTCACCTGTGCCATCATCATAAACGCTTGCTCATAAGCACGGAAATCGGGATAGTTCAACATCGTATCGGCATCCAAGATTCCAACCACGCTGACGCGGTCGAAATCCAAACCCTTGCTAATCATCTGCGTACCGATCAGCATATTGGTTCTACCTTCAGAGAAATCATTGATGATACGCTCGTAGGCAGAACGGGTTCGTGTGGTATCCAAATCCATACGTGCCACTCGCGCCTCCGGAAAGATCGTCATTATCTGGTCCTCAATCTTTTCCGTTCCATATCCCCTGCCCTTGATCTCCTTGCTGCCGCAACACGGACATTCTGTCGGGATGTGTGTCGTATAACCACAATAATGGCACGTGAGCACATTCATATTCTTATGCAATGTCAGCGACACATCGCAGTTCTGGCACTTCGGAACCCATCCGCAAACGCTACACTCCACCATCGGTGCGAAGCCGCGACGGTTCTGAAACAAAATCACCTGTTCGTCATTGGAAAGCGCCGTTCGTATCGCTGCCAACAAGTCTGGTGAGAACGGCCCGTTCATCATCTTCCGTCGCCGCAGATCCCGTATGTCAACGATACGGATTTCTGGCAACTGGATATCCTGATATCGGCTCTTCAGCTCTACTAGTCCGTATTTCCCCGTCTGGGCATTATGATAGCTCTCCATCGAAGGTGTCGCAGTACCCAACAGCACTTTAGGGGTCTCCATCATAATCCCCACACTCCTTGCATGATAGCGTGGAGCAGGATCCTGCTGTTTGAAACTGCTCTCGTGTTCCTCATCAATTATCACCAGTCCTAATCGCTGAAACGGCAGGAAGACAGCCGAACGGACACCAAGAATGACATCATACGGACACTTCGACAGCTGTTTCTGCCAAATCTCCACACGTTCGGCATCACTGTATTTCGAGTGGTAAATACCCAGGCGATTGCCAAAGACACGCTTCAAACGCTCCGTGATCTGCACCGTCAGCGCGATTTCCGGCAACAGGTAGAGCACCTGCTTGCCTTCATCTATCGTCTTCTGTATCAGATGGATATAGATTTCTGTTTTTCCGCTCGACGTGACACCGTGTAAGAGTACCACCCGTTTCTTTAAAAACTGAAACAGGATCTGGTTGTATGCTTCCTGTTGGGCTTCGTTCAAAGGTTTGATGGCTGCAGGATTAGGCTGAGTACGCTCGTTCAGGCGACCGACCTCCCGTTCGAAGGTATAGAAAATCTTCCTGTCGATGAGTGCTTTCAACACCGCTGCCGTACAATGCGATGCATTCATCAGTTCGTCGCGGGTAATCTCTCCTTTCATCTCCAAATACGTCAACAGCACCTTCTTCTGCTGATGAGCACGTCCCAGCATATCCAACGCCACATGTAATGCCTGTTCGTTCTGAAACGCTGGAGTCAGGGCAATACACGTCTCCGTCTTCGGACGGAAACCGTCTTCTGCCTTCAGCCCCGACGGCAGTGCCGCCTTATAGAGTTCGCCGATGGGCGACATATAATAATCGGCTATCCATTGCCACAGCTTCAGCTGATGATCCAACACCATCGGCTGTTCGTCGAGCACCTGCTCGATAAACTTATATTTCACCTCAGGTGCCACCTCATGCACACGAGCCACCAATGCCGTATAGCGTTTCGACTTGCCCAAAGGCACAACGACGCGCACACCCCGCTGCACCTGTGCCTCCATCGATGCAGGAACAGCATAGGTAAACAAGCCTTCTAAGGGCAACGGCAATATGACATCAGCGAATTTCATCCCTGCAAAGATAGCGGTTTTCTATAAAACAACAAAAAATAAGCGGCGAGAACTCATTTCTCACCGC
>CADBAP010000158.1 GCA_902792685.1 uncultured Prevotellaceae bacterium | reverse complement strand
GGAGTGCCCTCATTGTGGTGAGTCGGTTGACTCCCATTTGGAACTTTGTCCGTCATGTGGCAGACCGCTCCATGCTGACCATTGTACCTTCTGTGGTGCAAGGATGGTACCAGGTGAGAAGTTTTGCTCTGAGTGTGGTAATGGAATTGGCGGCATCATATGTCCAAAGTGTGGCACATTGAATTATCGCAGCTTCTGTAAGAAGTGTAACGAGCCTCTTGACGACTTGGCTCAGGAAGAACGATTCCATGCAGCGTATGCAGCCACCACCAGATTCGACGCCTCAGATGCAGCGCACGTTCTACAGTGCTCGTGATGTTTTGCGTAAATCGAAAGTCTTGGTAAAGACACAGGTGCGTTGTGGATGGGTATGCAATTACTGTGGTTGTACTCACACTTGTCCAAACGAATGTGTTGAGCCGCAATTAGGTGGCACATGGCTTTACGATACAGTGACAGAAGAAAAGGAAATTGAAACATGGACTAAAGAATAAGTAACATGATGGCAAACAAAGATGATATCAATAGTTTCAACGACGCAATGGATGCTCCGACTCCGTTAGAAGAAGCAATGGATGCACCCACACCGATGGAAGATGTAGATGAGGATATTGACATCGATGATGAAGAAGAGTTGAAGGAAACAGTGGAGGAAAATCTTTCTGTGCATATAGGCAGCATGCATCTTATAAATGGAGAACTTTTGCGCAAGGGAGAGAATGGGCATGCTGATGTTTATCGATTTGAGGATTTATGTACTAAACAGTTCTTTATTCTGAAACTTTATCCATCAGGAATAAAACCTGATGATGGCGCTTTGAGCGGATTAAAGTATTTGACGGATTCTGATATAGAGTCGTTCCATTTAGTCCCTTTACATAGCATTGGATGGTGGGACAAAGATAATCAGAAACAATACTATGTATTAATGAAAGAGATGAAAGGTGGCTCGCTCGACGGATTGCCTTCAAATACCGACTTGAATACATTAAAAACTATTGTGGAGTCTGCTGCTCGAGCCTTGTATATGTTACATGTAGTCATAGGAGTAAAGCATGGAGACGTTAAGATAAGTAACTTATTCTTGAACAGTAAAGAAAACGGGAAAGTATTTTTGGGAGACTACGATACATTAGAATTTGTAGGATGTACTGATCCTTCAGATGATGCTTACCAAAATGACTGGACACAACTCAGAGAAATGACCAAACGCTTTAATGTGTATAATGATCCGGCATTCCAGTCTTTCCTCAATCAAATAGAGACAACTTGTCCTCCCGTGTCCTACGATGAGATTTTGCATTTCATAAAGGTACAGGCACATTTGCTGAGTAACCATCCTGATCTTTCATTCATAGGTTCAATGCAATCCTATGGTATTATGCATCTCCTTGAGGATAGAGGATTCCAGCAAGAGGCTCAATGGATAAAAGATGGATTTTCTGAAGACAAAGGATGTGTACCCTATTCCAAATATACTGCAGGATGGAAAGCGTTGTATGCACTTCTTGGGAAAGATGATCCCCCAAGATATTATGGCTATAGATTTAAAGGCGATATAAGACAGGCTGATCGAGAGTGGGTGCTAGATGAGTTGCATAACGGTCATCTGAAAGAATGGCTCGCCATGTTCTTTCATGAGAATCCACGGAGAGATTTCTCCGAACAGTATTACTACGAAAGCGAGGTAGAGCGCTATCTGGAATTTATCCGCGAGCTCGACCCTGATGATGAGAACGTCGTGCGACTTGATGCTGCTCGCGATTCCATCCTGTCGGGAACGAAGTCCTTCACTAACTGGAAGTGGGGCATCTGGTTAACTCAGGGCGTATGTGGCCTGCTTTATGCTATTCCTGCCTTGCTACTGATAGGATGGTTGGTCTTCAAAGGTATGCCTTTCGACGCTAATCCAATGACTCCCACTTTCGCTACAGGCTCGTTGGCAGTAGGCGCCATCATCGCTGTCACTCTCTTTTTCATTTTTAATAACGACACCTTTAGTTCTGGTTGTGGCTGCGTGGTGTCAGCTTTCGTAGGAGCTGTTATCATGCTCTTGTTGATGTGGGGGTTGGTGAATATCATGGATTCGATCCTTCTGTTTATACCCTGGGTGGTTATCGCCCTGATGTTGGGATTGTCGGTTCTAGTCTATTTCATGATCTTCTCTGACGACTTGAAGGGAGCCAGTGTCAATCCCCAGTCCGACCCCGATATGTGGCTG
>CADBAP010000157.1 GCA_902792685.1 uncultured Prevotellaceae bacterium | reverse complement strand
TATTCAATAGGAACATTAAAGGATAATCAACATGGGTGGCTTTTTCGGTACCATTTCGGTAAAAGATTGCATCAACGATTTGTTTTACGGAACAGACTACAATTCTCATCTGGGCACCAAACGCGCAGGTTTGGTCACTTTCGACAAAGAAAAAGGTTTTAACAGGGCTATTCACAGCTTGGAACGCAATTATTTCCGTTCACGTTTTGAAGACGAGCTGAGTAAGTTCGCAGGCAATTGCGGCGTGGGTGTCATCAGCGATACCGATCCGCAGCCCATCATCGTCAACTCCCATTTAGGACGTTATGCGGTTGTTACCGTTGCCAAAATCAACAACCAGCGCGAAATCGCCGACAAACTGCTGGCCAAACACATGCATTTCAGTGAGCAAAGTGCCAACCGCATTAACCAGACAGAGCTGGTAGCGCTGCTCATCAATATGGGCGAGACCTTTACCGATGGTATCAATAATGTATATAACGAGATAGAAGGTTCCTGTTCGATGCTCATCCTGACGGAAGACGGCATCATCGCCGCCCGTGACCTGCTGGGACGCACACCGATTGTGATTGGTAAGAAAGAAGGATCCTATGCGGCCACCTCTGAAACCACAGCGTTCCCCAATCTGGGCTTTGAGGCTGTACGCGATGTAGGGCCAGGCGAAATCATCCGTCTGCGTGCTGATGGTTTTGAGGTGATGCAGAAGGCAAAGGAATGTCAACAGATTTGTTCGTTCCTGTGGGTTTATTACGGATTCCCTTCATCCGACTACGAAGGCATCAACACAGAGATGGTGCGCGAGCGGAATGGTGAGATGATGGGTAAGGAAGACGATGTGGATGCTGATATCGTTTGTGGTATTCCTGACTCTGGAGTAGGAATGGCATTAGGATACAGCGACGGTCACAAGATACCTTACAAGCGTGCTGTTGTCAAATACACGCCAACTTGGCCACGCTCATTTACCCCTGGCACACAGACTCGTCGTGATTTGGTGGCGAAGATGAAACTCATTCCCAATCCTGCCATTCTGAAAAACAACCGTATCGTTTTCTGCGACGACAGTATTGTAAGAGGCACACAGCTGAGAGATAACGTTCGTGAGTTTTTTGACAACGGAGCCAAAGAGGTACATGTACGTATTTCCTGTCCACCATTGGTTTATGGTTGTCCGTTTATCGGCTTCACCTCATCGAAGAGCGATCTGGAACTGATTACCCGTCAAATCATCAAGGATTTTGAAGGTGACGACAGCAAGAATCTGGAGAAATACACAAAGACCGGTTCACCGGAATATGAGCGAATGGTGAAGGAAATCGCCAAACGGCTGGGACTGTCATCCCTGAAGTTTGCCAAACTGGAAACGCTCATCGAAAGCATCGGAATGCCGAAGTGCAAGATATGCACCCATTGTTTCGATGGTACGAGTTTTTGTAAGAAGAAGTAAACGCTGCTCAACGGTTATAAGACAACGCTGCTCCGATTGCCGTACAGAACTCCGAATGCTTTGGAATGATGAAACGCACATGATACAGGCGTTCCATCAATGGGAAAATGTATTTGCACTGAGGAAGCAACGTCAGGTTACCAATCATCACAAAATCGGAAATACCACTATTCAAAGATGAAAGTATCGCTGCGGAACCAACTGTTTGCAATACCATACATATCAGCCCCAACGCAATATCTTCACGCGACGCATTGGCTTGAGCTGCTGCAAACAGCGATGCGGTAGCATCCATCGGAAGTCCTGGTAACGGTTTTGCCGAAATATCACCGATGAGCAGGTTGATATGCTTGATGTCACCCTGCATCGCCAACGAGGCGATCTGTTTCACATCATCAGTCTTCAGCAACAGACGGGAAAGACCGTTCAGCGTACCTCCACCAATACCGATACCACCAATATGGTGAACGTTTCCGTTGTCGTATTCCACCAACGAGGTACCCGTTCCCATACTGACGACAATCATCCGATTCAACTTGGATTCATACTGTGCACCCA
>CADBAP010000156.1 GCA_902792685.1 uncultured Prevotellaceae bacterium | reverse complement strand
TTGTCTCTCCAAAAGCGGATGCAAAGGTAGTAATAATTTATAAATTATTATTCATTTATCTTTCATTTTTTTGTATTTCGTTTTTTTTGACTACTTTTGCACACATGAAACGAGCTGTGATCATTGGTGCCTCATCAGGTATCGGACGACAAGTAGCACAATTACTGGTGCAGGACGGATGGCATGTAGGACTTGCTGCCAGACGTATCGACAAGTTGCAGGAACTCAAACGCATCAACGAGGAGCGGGTGAAAACCATCGAGATGGATGTCACCAAACCAGAAGCAACCACCCAATTGCGCACACTCATCTCGCAAATGGGTGGCATGAACCTATTCTTTTATGCGGCAGGCATCGGCAAACAGAACCCTTTGCTGGACGAACAGATAGAACTGGGCACCATTGAGACAAATGCAATGGGTTTCACACGGATGGTGGGCGAAGCTTTCCGATACTTTGCTGAACGGGCAGGCGGACATATAGCTGTTATCAGCTCCATCGCAGGCACCAAAGGACTGGGTCCGGCTCCCTCCTACTCTGCGACGAAAGCTCTTCAAAACACCTATCTCCAAGCATTGGAACAATTGTCAAACAGCCGCAATCTGAATATCGCTTTTACGGATATCCGACCTGGATTCGTACAAACAGAACTGCTGTTTCCGCAAAACAACGAAAACGATGAAAATGCCACTCAACAGTATCCCATGCTGATGTCAGCACAAAAAGTTGCCAAACTGATTGTCAAAGCAATCTATAAAAAGCGCCACAAGGTTGTCATCGATTGGCGCTGGCGCCTGCTGACAAACCTGTGGCGTTGTATTCCGAATGGGGTTTGGAGAAAACTCAATCTGCTACGGCAATAGCATGATAGGCAATCAATCCTTCCATCGGCGCTTTCAGCACCTTTCCCAAGGTGATACCTTCACGCCGACATGCTTCCTTCAGCTCTTCCTGATAGTAATAGGCAATACTGCCCACACTGTGGAAAGGTAAATCCGGTCTTTCGTAAGGCAGGATATTCTTCTGTATAAACTGGTGGAAGTTGCCGATAACCAGTTCTCTGACATTTTGATCATCGAGATGCTGGTGGATGAATGCAGAGATACTTGCCAGAAAACGGTTCGCCATCGGTTGGCGATACACCTTCTGAATCACATCCGAATAGGTCAAGCCGGCTGACTGCAGAAAGGCTTCTTTAATGTCCTGAGAAAGTGCACCTTTGAAGATTGCATTGAGAAACAGTTTCCCCAACACAGCACCGCTACCTTCGTCGCCGAGGATATAGCCTAATGGCGGAATATTCCTGACGATTTCCTTGCCGTCATACAAACAAGAATTACTGCCTGTGCCCAAGATGCCGACAAGTCCCTCTTCGCTTCCGCACAAAGCACGTGCAGATGCCAACAAATCGCTATAAACATGAATGTTATCATCCGACAACTGAAGTATTTCTTTCAACGCCTTTTCTACCTTTTCCTGATAGATATCCGTACATCCTGCTCCATAGAAAAACACTTCAGAAACGACGATATCTTTTGACAATTCTGGCAATAGTTCGTCAGCAAGGATTTGTCTAATCGTTGCTTCTTCCTGATGAACAGGATTGATGCCCTGCGTCGAAATCCTCGTATCTGTTCCTACGCACCAATCAGTCTTCGTGCTTCCGCTATCTGCAATCAGTCTCATGTTTCTCCTCTTATGATTATCGCCGACAAAAGTACACAAATTATCTGAAAGCATCAAGAAAGTGTGGGTATAATTTAACAACGATATATTGATTAGAATGCGTTTCAGAAGAAAAAAACAATGTGTTTATTTTGTTCTTCTCTCAACTTTCACTATCTTTGTCGCCATAAATAAATAAGGTATGTTCAAGAAACTATTCTTTATAGGTATATGGATGATGTGCTTTGCATTGCAGGCACAAGCGGTGTTGAAGGAAAAAGATATCAACAGTTCTTTGGCTGTGTTGCGTCATGAGTTGACCACATACCATCGTGAGCAGCAGGACCGTTTGCATGGTGCGAAGATA
>CADBAP010000155.1 GCA_902792685.1 uncultured Prevotellaceae bacterium | reverse complement strand
TTCTGCAAAATTACGAAAAAACTATGGTTTAAATCAATTTTATTGCGTATTTTTGCATAAATATTTCACATGGAAAGAATTTTTAAGCATCTCATCATCTTGCTGACAGCACTATTTCTGCTGCCTGCAACTGCGCTTGCACAGGATTATCCGACAATAGCGCCTACTGCGACATACATCAATGCCAGCGGTGACGAAGAAACCATCGCTACTGGCGACAGCTACACAGGCTCTGCCCCGCTGACCGTGCAGTTCAAGGCGAACGCGGAGCATACCGAAGGATGGACGGAATACTACGAATGGCGGTTCTGCATGGAGGGCGATATGGACAATCCCTATATGCAGCGCTATGAGCAGGATACGGAGTTCACCTTCAATTCGGCAGGCGCACACAAGATTGTCTGCTACGCCAGTTTCAGCAACGGCAGCGAAACGGTGGAATACACCAAGGAATATTGGACGGAAGAGTGTTCGCCCATCGGTATCTCCATCTACGACAGCAAACTGGAGATGCCCAACGGATTCTCGCCCAACGGCGACGAATTCAACCCCACTTACAAACCCAAGAGCGGATACCAGTCAATCGTGGAGTTTCATGCCTACATCTTCAACCGCTGGGGCGTGAAGCTGTATGAATGGGATGATATTGATGCCGAAGGATGGGACGGTACCTACAAGGGCAGACCTGTACCAGAGGGCGTCTATTTCTGTCTGGTGAAGGCGAAAGGTGCCGACGGGCGTGTGTTCAATATCAAACGGGATGTCAACCTCCTGCGTAGAAAAGTAACGGAGGAAACCACCACAGAACCAACCGAGTAAGCATGCAACGGGAAGACGAGAAAATCAATATCTGGGGAGCGCGCGTCCACAACCTGAAGAACATCGATGTTGAAATCCCCCGCAACTCATTAACGGTCATCACCGGACTGTCTGGTTCCGGGAAGTCGTCATTGGCCTTCGACACCATTTTTGCCGAAGGACAGCGCCGTTATATTGAGACGTTCTCGGCCTATGCCCGCAACTTCTTAGGAGGAATGGAACGACCCGATGTGGATAAAATCACCGGTCTTTCGCCGGTTATCAGCATCGAACAGAAAACCACCAACAAGAATCCGCGTTCAACAGTGGGTACCACCACTGAAATCTACGACTACCTGCGACTGCTGTTTGCACGGGCTGGAACCGCCTACAGCTATATGACGGGCGAAAAGATGGTGAGATACACGGAGGAAAAGGTGGTGGAGATGATTCAGAACGACTACCAGGAACGCCCGATCTATATCCTTGCCCCACTCGTCCGCAACAGAAAAGGTCATTACCGCGAACTTTTCGAGAGTATGCGCCGCAAGGGATACCTCTATATCCGTGTCGATGGTGAACTGCTGGACATCACCAGAGGCATGAAGGTGGATCGCTACAAGAACCACAATATCGAGGTCGTCATCGACAAGTTCAAGTTGTCGAGCACGCTTTCTGATGAGCGGTTGCGCAAAACAGTAGCCGTTGCGATGAAGCAAGGCGACGGCCTGGTGATGATTCTGGACAAGGAAACAAATCATGCCAAATATTTCTCGAAGCGACTGATGTGTCCCACATCGGGCATCTCCTACAAAGACCCCGCACCCAACATCTTTTCATTCAACTCACCAGAGGGTGCCTGTCCGCGATGCAAGGGACTGGGATACATCAATGAAATCGATTTGAAGAAGGTGATTCCAGACGAGCGAATGAGCATCCACGATGGTGCAATCATTCCTTTAGGGAAATATAAGAACCAACTGATTTTCTGGCAGATAGACGCAATACTGAAACAATACGAATGCGACCTAAAGACGGCCGTAAAAGACATCCCGCAGGAGGCGATGGACGAGGTCCTGTATGGGTCGCTGACAAACGTGAAGATTGCCAAAGAACTGGTGCATACCTCCAGCGACTACTTCGTGGCGTTCGACGGTGTCATCAAATATCTGCGCAACGTGATGGACAATGACGATTCGGCCGCAGGGCAGAAATGGGCCGACCAGTTTCTGGCCACCACTGCCTGT
>CADBAP010000154.1 GCA_902792685.1 uncultured Prevotellaceae bacterium | reverse complement strand
CGCCAATGATGGTCGCGATGGAGAGGATGCCTTGTCCTCCTACACCGCAAAGGATGATATCAGTTTTCATTGTTTGGCTCTTTTTTGTTTCAAATGTCTCTGCAGCGTCTGCATACACTCACGGCGCGGAATGATGACCGACGTACCTTTATAATTGATTTCCTCGCGGATGATGCGGGTAATCTCCTCCATATTCTTCGGCAGGGGAACCACCACGTGCAGGTGTTCTTCTGCAACACCCAGACCGCGACAGATGGCTTCAAACTTATTGGTTCCCGCTGAGTCCTGTCCGCCCGTCATACCTGTTGTCAGGTTGTCGCTGATGATGATGGTGATATTTGCATTCTCGTTGACGGCATCCAGCAAACCTGTCATACCACTGTGGGTAAATGTTGAGTCGCCGATGACAGCTACCGCAGGCCATTGACCGGCATCTGCAGCACCCTTTGCCATCGTGATGCTGGCACCCATATCCACACAAGAGTGGATGGCGCGGAACGGTGGCAGGAAGCCCAGTGTGTAACAGCCGATGTCGCCGAAGACACGGGGATTGTCGTATTCCTTCAACACCTCGTTCAAAGCGGTATATACATCGCGGTGACCGCAACCCTTGCAGAGGGCAGGTGGACGTGGAGCCACATCTTCACACGTTGCATAGCCCTCGCAAACCTCGATGCCCAATGCCTTCTTCACGATATCGGGGGTCAGTTCACCTGTTCGCGGCAGTTCGCCCGTCAGCTTACCGAGAATCTGCGAAGCGTCTGAAACACCCCGTACGATGTCCTCGATAAACGGCTGACCTTCCTCTATAATCAGTACCTTCTCGCAAGCCTCCATCATCTGGCGCACCAGTTTCTTCGGCAGCGGATACTGCGAAATCTTCAGGATAGGGTAGGGAGCGCCAGTTGGAAAACACTCATTGACATAGTTGTAGGCGATACCGCTGGCAATGATACCTAACGGCGACTTGCTCCCTTCTCCCTTTGCAGAGGGGCTGGGGATGAGGCAGTTGTAGGTGGAATTGGCTGCATCGGCTTCGAGCGTCGCCTGTTGTGCCGTTACGATGTCGTTGCGCTTACGGGCATTGGCCGGCAGCAGCACCCAGTTGGCAGCTACAGCGTTGTAGTTCATCTCGTTCTCCTGGCGCGGCTCGTCCCGTACCTCTACAACAGCACGTGAGTGAGCCATACGGGTGGTGACACGCATCAGCACGGGCAGCTTCTGCTGCTCGGAGTAGTCGAAGGCCGCAGCCATCATGTCGTAGGCTTCCTGTTGCGAACTGGGTTCGAAGGTTGGAATCATCGCGAACTTACCGTAGAAACGGCTGTCCTGTTCGTCCTGTGATGAGTGCATCGACGGATCGTCGGCAGCCAGCACGACTACACCACCATTGACACCTGTCATTCCAGAATTGACAAACGGGTCGGCACAGACATTCATACCCACGTGCTTCATGCATACCAACGCACGCTTACCCATAAACGACATACCCAATGCAGCTTCCATTGCCGTCTTCTCGTTGGTGGACCAACGGCTGTGGATGCCCCGTTCGCGGGCTATAGCGTTGTTCTGAATGAACTCCGTAATCTCTGTTGACGGTGTTCCCGGATAGGCATATACGCCAGACAGTCCAGCGTGAATAGCACCTAATGCTATTGCTTCGTCACCTAATAATAATTTCTTTTCCATATATGTTTGATTGATATTATTATCGTTTTCGTTATCGTTAAACAGTTAGAGTATCTTCTCCAATCGGAAACTTCTTCCGATAGTCCTTCATCTCCTGCAAGTCAATTTCTGCGATGGCGCTACATTCCTGGTTGGGCGCACAGGCGCTAACGACCTGACCATAAGGGTTGATGACGACGGAATTGCCGCAATAATCGCATGACGGATCATTGCCGACGCGGTTGACACCAATGACGAAACACTGATTCTCCCAGGAGTCGATGCGACAGGTAGGCCAGTTGGCCACATACAGAATGGCATCGTAGTCATCGTGGTAGCGGCTCCATACGGGAAATCTGAGGTCGAAACACACCAACAGCAGGAAGCGTACACCCTTATAGGTGACCACCACCCGTTTGTCGCCGCCGGTGAAAAATTTGTCCTCACCGCCGTAGGCGAAGAGGTGGCGCTTGTCATAAGCGGTGACCTCACCATCGGGTTTCACAAAATACAGGCGGTTATATTGCTTGCCGTTGCTCTGCACAGCAATGCTGCCTGCGATGGCAGCCTGACAGCTTTTCGCTTTGCTGATCATCCATTGGAGTGTTTCACCATTATCGTTTTCAGCGATGTCGGACATGTCGGTGACGAATCCCGTCGTAAACATCTCCGTCAGCACATACAGGTCGGCATCTGGTTGCCTATCTATCAGATGC
>CADBAP010000153.1 GCA_902792685.1 uncultured Prevotellaceae bacterium | reverse complement strand
CCCAAGCCCACAGCGATACCATAGTCGAACTTCTTCTCTACGGGCATCGTTTCCTGTGCAATCGTAGGATTGGCACGAGCGTCATCGCCAGAGATATACGGCTCATTGTAGTTTTTTGTCGTCGATTCGCTGAGATAGATACCGAACTGCGGACCTGCATTCACGAAGAAGTTGAAGCCGCGGTCTTCCCTACCCCACGCGAGATGCGCCAGAATAGGTATCTGCACATAGTTGATGGTGCGGCTGTACTGCTCGGCAACGCCCGTTTCCGGATTGATGACCGGCTGGTCCATCTTCGTCAGCGGGTCTTCCTTCCATCCGATCGAGGCAAAGTTGATTTCGCCATAGATAGAGCATATCATCGAGAAATACTTCTCGCAGACATAGCGCATAGAGAGTCCGCCCGTGATGCCGCCGTGAAAGCCTTGCGTCACCTTCGGCTCAAAGCCCACATTGGATAGCACATAGCCGCCGTTAACACCCAGCGAGAACTTGTCGCGGTGCTCGCCCACTTGCGCTTGAACTAACGATAACGAAAACGCTAACGAAAACGTTAGGACTAACCTTTTATAATTCTTGATTCTCAATTTTCAATTTTCAATTAATACGTTATCGCCTCCATTGTCTGGTTGGGCAGGAAGTGGATGAGCTGGAAATGTCCGTTCTTGTAACCTCCTGTACCCACACGCTCAAAGCTCAGTCGCGTCTGCAACGGACGATAGGTTGACTGTGCCGGGCTGCCGATGAAGTCTTTGCCAAACTGACTCACACCACGCACGAAATACATGCCGTGATCGTAGCCTGTAAGCGCGAAACGAGGCAGATACTGCTCCATCATCGTTTCCTTGAACGACTCCTTGTATGCCTTCTCTACCGCTTCCGTCCTGTCGGCATTGGGATTATAATAGAAATAGGTAGGGATATAGACATCATACTCGTAGAACTTGGCCTGGTCGTACTTCTGGTACATCAGCCACTCGGTATAGCCGTAGAGGGTAATCTTCAACGCAGGATTCGTCTTCTTCAAGGCATCGAGCTTGGCGAACACCTTATTTAATTGCGGCGAATTGGCACTGTTGAGAACGACAACATTCGGCTTGGTGGTCGAGAATGCCTTCGCAAAATTGGCGGCAGGTGTCTCGATGCTCGTCACATTGTATTCCACAGCCTTCAGGTCGAGCTGCTTGCGCAGTCCTGCCGTGTAAGGTCCTTTGTCGGATTTGTCGTCCTTGCAGTCGATGAACACAGGATGATAGTTGGGGAAACGCTCCAGATAGGCCGCGATAGACTTACCCAAGAGGATGTTGGGTTCCTGATAAACCTGGAATATCTGCGGGTTGGTAGCCACATCGTCGCCATTGATGGAGAACGGTATCACCATCTTGATGTTGTGCGTCTTGCAGAATCCTGCCAGCGGCTGTACCATCGGGGTATATAACGGACCGAAGATGATATCGACCTTCTCGGCGTTGGCATCCAGCAAGGTGGTTCGGATATCTGCCTCTTTCGGCACATTCCAAGTATAGACCTCCGTATGGATACCTTCCTTGCGCAATTCGTTGATGGCCATCAGCAAACCGCGATAGTATTCCACCATGCGGCGACCGTCGCCATCGACATTGTGCAACGGCAGCATCACACCCACACGCACCTTTTTCACGGTAGGAACGACCTCAGCGGGCTGCGCGGTCTTGTTCTTCTTGTCCTTCTTCTTTTCTTTCACATCCTTGGCGTTTTTGTCGCCATCTTTCTGGAAGGGCACACGAACCCAAGTACCTTTCTTCAGCTCATAGCCAGGTTCCTTCATTTCAGGATTGGCATCGAGCAGCTGGTCGATGGAAATGTTATACTCTTTGGCAATACCGAAGACGGTTTCACCTTTCTTGACCTTGTGCATATCCTGCCACTGCGGAAGCTGTGCCGACGCAGTCAATGAGCAGGCAAAGGCGAAGGCCATCACAGCCAATGAACATCTTAAAAATCGTTTCATAATGCTTTATTTTGAAAATCTTCTGCAAAATTACGAAAAAACTATGGTTTAAATCAATTTTATTGCGTATTTTTGCATAAATATTTCACATGGAAAGAATTTTTAAGCATCTCATCATC
>CADBAP010000152.1 GCA_902792685.1 uncultured Prevotellaceae bacterium | reverse complement strand
AAATTGGGCTATAAGTCGATCATGATTAATTACAATCCAGAGACTGTCTCTACAGATTACGACATGTGTGATCGCCTGTATTTTGATGAGTTGTCTATGGAACGTGTGCTCGATGTCATCGACTTGGAACAACCTCGCGGTGTTATTGTAAGTGTTGGAGGACAGATTCCGAATAACCTGGCGATGAAACTATATCGTCAAGGTGTGCCTGTATTGGGAACCAGTCCTGTAGATATTGACCGTGCGGAAAACCGAGACAAGTTTTCAGCCATGCTCGATAAACTGGGCATTGACCAACCGGCTTGGCGCGCACTGACTTCACTTGACGACATCAAGGAATTTGTTGAGGAAGTAGGCTTCCCTGTACTTGTGCGTCCAAGTTACGTACTGTCTGGCGCAGCGATGAATGTATGCTACGATAACGAGGAATTGGAACGTTTCCTACAGATGGCGACAGAAGTATCTAAGGACTTCCCCGTTGTGGTATCGAAATTCATGACTGAGACGAAAGAAATTGAATTTGATGGCGTAGCAGACAAGGGAAAAGTGGTTGAATACGCTATCTCCGAGCATGTGGAGTATGCTGGCGTACATTCTGGCGATGCTACGATGTGCTTCCCCGCCTTACATATTTATTATGATACCATCCGCCGTATCAAGAAAGTATCACGGCAAATTGCCAAAGAACTGAATATTAGCGGACCATTCAACATTCAATATCTGGCAAAGGATCGCACACTAAAGGTAATTGAATGTAATCTGCGAGCCAGCCGTTCGTTCCCGTTTGTGTCGAAAATACTGAAACGCAACTTTATTGAAACGGCCACAAAGATTATGCTGGATGCACCCTACGATTGTCCCGACAAGTCAGAGTTTGACATTGACCGCATCGGTGTGAAAGCAAGTCAGTTCTCTTTTGCCCGTCTGCAGAATGCAGATCCAGTGCTGGGTGTTGATATGAGTTCTACCGGCGAAGTGGGCTGTTTGGGTGACGACTTCGATGAGGCACTTCTTAACGCACTCATTGCTACCGGTTATCGTCTTCCTGCTCCAACAGCAGAGCGTCCAACACCTGCGATACTCATCAGTTCTGGTGGTATCAATGGAAAGGTGGATCTGTTGGAGCCTGCACAAATGCTACAGAAAAAAGGATATCGCATATACGCAACTGAGGGAACTGCACGCTTCCTAACAGAGAACAATGTGAAGGTAACACCCGTGACATGGCCCGATGAAGATGGACAAATCAATCTGGGTGAGTTGGATTATCTGAATAAACTGCGTGCTGAGCGCGACTTTGGAAGTCAGCCTGTACCTGTGATGGAACTCATTGCCAATCACGAAATAGACCTGATCGTCAATGTGCCGAAAAACCACACGAAGCGTGAGCTGACCAACGGCTACCGTATTCGTCGTGCTGCCATTGACCACAACATCCCGCTCATGACGAATGTTCGTTTGGCAAAAGCTTTTATCGAAGCCTTCTGCACCTTGTCGCTCAACGACATCAAGATCAAGAGTTGGCAAGAATACGAAGAATAAACAGAAGCATCCTATAATCTCCTCCCCCCACTTCGGGGGGAGGTTTTTTATGTTGATTTCTTAGAGTCACGAAAAAAGGCGCGCTAATCTCACGACTGACGCACCTTCCACCTTAAAACTAATACCATTTATCTGAAATAGTGTCACGCATACCTTTGTTTCATGACACCATATCATATACGAAACTAAAGTATATAACTCGATTGCAAATATACAAAAAATATGCAGTTTTTTTCTTTAGAAAACGTATCTTTTATTCTTTTTTAACTAAAGGTTATGCTTTTGGAGCACCATGTTTTTTGTGCTGATGGTTTGCCTTACGTTCTTCTCTTTGCTTCTGATACAGTTTGTACTGGTCCTCTGTTAGAATCGTTTTCAATTCTTTGTCGTAAGCCTCACGCTTTTCTTTCATCGCCTTCATATCAGGTTTCTTCTTGTCAAGGTTGGGCTTCTTCTTGTTGTCCATAGGCTTCTTTTCACCATCTGGAGCAGCGGAAGCCTGTCCGTTATCCATCTGCGGCGGTTTCTGGTCGCCCTTGCAACAACAGCCGTTTCCTCCTCTTGGCGGTTTTGGTCCATGATGTCCGGGGCGACGGAACATGTCCGCATATTTTTTGTTCAACTCCAACACCTGTGCTTTCTGTGCATCATTGAGATTGAGTTCCTTTGCCATGCGTTCCGTAATAAATTCTACAGGATTACCATCCTTCTGATGACGACGATCTATCTTCATATGGTGACGACGGTCTACCTGTTTTTCTACTCGAATCTGTTGGTTACGGTCGTTACGG
>CADBAP010000151.1 GCA_902792685.1 uncultured Prevotellaceae bacterium | reverse complement strand
TTTCGAGAAGCTCGACGTGCAGAACATCACCGAAGCCCTCGCCCTTGCTACCAATTACGGCCTCGTCTGAAAGGCTACGGGTAGGCGACGGCACGTCGGAAATGACGTCACCCCCACGATTTTAACATATTTTGTTACCCAAATGGGTAATTTTTCATCCCCGTGATGCAGAATTACCCATTTGGGTAGTAGATGTTTTTGGTCGTTTCATTTATTTTGCGGGCAAAAACTCGTAAAAGGTATGAAAAGACTGATTCTATTTTCCATGATGTGCCTCGTGGCGATAGCTTCGACAGCGCAGAGCATCAGCGGACATCTCCGTGAACGATGGACGGGTTATTATCCCGTTTCCGCAATGGCAAAGGATGCTTATGTTTATACGCAGTACATCGGTGCATCACTCACATATAACTTCAATGCCACAAACTCAAAGTACAAAGGTACGGGCGCAGGTAATGCGGAAAAGAACAGATTATAATATTATAAGTTATAAACGATAATCAGAATAAAAATGAAACATCAGAAACACTACAAACGGTTCTTGTTCCTGCTGGCAATGCTTTTGACAGTGACATTTGCAGTAGCACAGACCGATGAACGAACAAAAAAGCAAAAGGATTATCTTTTGTTCATTCAAGGCCAGACCATTTCACCCTTCGACTACTTATCACAGAAGATAAAGCAATATAATGTTGTATCGTTGGGCGAAGACCACTGGATAAAAGACCACATGCTATTCCTGGCTGACTACCTCGACTACGTTGCCAACGACACGACTTTTCACATTGATGCGCTTGCTTGGGAAAGCGGCAATAGCATAGACCAGAAGAAGGCCGACACGTTGATGATGTCGAAAACCTTCCGCGAGGATTTGGCGCTACAGATTCTTCGTGATGCCCCTGATACTTACGGCTGGCCATACAAGGAGGCTCTGGAAGACATCAAGGCTTTGTGGCGTTACAACAGAGCACAAGGCAAGTTCACTCGTCTGCTCCTTCTTGATCCTCCCTACATGTTGCAACTATTCGATGGTGACAAATATGAGTACACGTTAAGCCGTGACCAATCAACAGCTAACAAGATTGCAGGCTATGTTGGCTCCAATCGCAAGGTACTCTACTACGCTGGTTCAAGCCATACGATGCGGCAATTTCATTCTTCTTATAACTCAAAGTCTGGAATGTACAACGTTCAGGCTACGGCGGGTAAGATACTCTCAGTCCTCTATCCCAACAGGGTTTTCACTATCAAACTTTGGGGTGGACTGATGGGCAGTAACGGCTACATCCCGAGTGCTGATGATTTCCGATGGGAACGTTCCAGCGACGGACTAGCAGACGAAGCCTTCCGCTGTAATGGCAACCGCCCTGTGGGTTTCGACATTGCAGGAAGCCCCTTTGCCAACATTCTCATTTCCGACTTTTTCCATTTTCAATATAGCGAACGGATGTTGAGTAAAAGTAACGGCAGTCCATTCCGTGCCAACGAAAGCCTTGGCGACCGTGTTGACGGCATTATCTTCTTTCGTCCTGTCAACGAGTTCTCTATCCCTCATATTGAACCGAAGATGTTCGATGACGTATTTTTGAAGCGCATTGAAAAGAGAACAAAGGGCGAAGTGAAGACGCTTAACGACCTGTATCTCTATATCAAGAAGAATCACCCGATACTGAGTGAGGACTTGGATAGTTTGTCCACCTACTGAAAAATAGCCAGACAAAAGAGCACGACAAGCAAATATTTAGGCAAACCGGATAATATCTCAAGAAACTATGCAGAACAATTTCAAATACATAAATCTCTCTTGGGCTGTGGTGGGCATTTGTGAGAATCCCCACCAGCCCCTTTTGGTTCATATCCCTGACATCGATGAGGATGAGGCCGCAGCCGTGGAGCATTACGTCATCGGCTACAAGGCCTTCTGGCACATCGCCTTTGTGAATGAAGACCACCTCGTGCCCTGCCACGACGACACGCTCCGCACCGAGGCCCGCCAGAAGATAGACCGCTACATCGCCGACCATCCGCCAGTCGAGACCTTCCCCCGCTTCTACCTCGTCCTGCTCCGTCAGCCGATAGCCCCGATGGAAGCCGACGGCATGAGCCGCGTGTACCAGATGTAACCCTTCGAAATGTAACTAACCCTATGAACATTTGTTCAGACTTTCACCTCGGCAGACACTTTTCTGCCTTTGCCGAGGGCTTTTTCCTCCCTTTTCTGTAACTTTGCAGCACGAAATAACAAATAAAACGAAATGAATATGAAAACAATGAAACCCTGGAGAATCGCATTTGTGATGACCGCTGCCATGCTCTCCCTCGCCTCTTGCAGCAGCGACGAAAAGGACGGGGATTGGGAC
>CADBAP010000150.1 GCA_902792685.1 uncultured Prevotellaceae bacterium | reverse complement strand
TTGTCGATAGCACGTGCCACGATGTCGCGCGGAGCTAACGACAGACGCTCATCGTATTTTTCCATGAACGACTTGCCGTTGGGCAGACGGAGGATACCGCCATAGCCGCGCATCGCTTCGGTAATCAGGAAAGCAGGATGTGTTTCACCTGCATGATGGAGAACGGTGGGATGGAACTGCACAAACTCCATATCGGCCACTGTACCTTTGGCGCGATAAACCATCGCGATACCATCACCCGTAGCGATGACCGGGTTGGAGGTGGTTTGATAGACGGCCCCTACTCCACCCGTGCACATCACAGTGACTTTGCTCAGATAGGTATCTACTTTCTGCGTATCAGGATTCAGCACGTATGCACCAAAACATTCTATATCGGGTGTGCGGCGTGTGACTTCTACGCCCAAATGGTGTTGCGTGATAATCTCTACGGCGAAATGATGTTCCTTGATCTCGATATTGGGATGGGAGCGCAGCGCTTCCATCATCCCTCGCTGGATTTCAGCTCCTGTATCGTCAGCATGATGAAGAATACGGAACTCAGAGTGGCCACCCTCGCGATGCAGGTCGAACTCGCCATTGGACTGTCGGTCGAAGTTCACACCCCAATGCACCATCTCATTGATCTGGGCTGGTGCCATGCGAACCACCTGCTCTACGGCAGCAGGATCGGAGATATGGTCGCCCGCAATCATCGTGTCTTCGATGTGCTTTTCGAAGTTATCAACCTTCAGATTGGTGACACTTGCCACACCGCCCTGAGCGAAAGAGGTGTTCGCCTCATCGAGTGAGGTCTTACAGATGATACACACTTTGCCCTTGTGGGCACGGGCTACCTTCAGTGCATAGCTCATTCCTGCCACTCCTGCACCGATAATCAGGAAATCATATTGATATGTCATAATCTAAGCTGCTTAGATGGGGACAAAAGTACATATTTTTAACGATAACGATAACGCTTTTTCTAAAAAAACGATATGGATAACGATAACGATAACCTTTTTTAACGACAGGATGCGCCTCAATCATTACTTTTATGTGTAACTTTGACGCTTCAAATTAAAATAAAAAATGGATATGAAGAAAAAAATGGTTTTCAACCTTCTGCTGGCTGTCATGCTGACAGGTCATGTTGCATGGGCAGCCATCCAGAAGGACAAGGCAATGACGAAACAGGCGGACGGTACTTATATCGTGAACACGACGACACTCTGCAAAACACGTGGATATAACAGTACTACGCCGCTATTGGTACATTTCAAGCAGGATAAGATTGTCAAAATCGAAGCTCTGCATAATGAGGAGACGCCCAAGTACTTTGGGAAGGTGAAGAAGAACCTGTTTCCCAAATACGTCGGCATGAAAGCCAGCAAGGCGACAAAAGCAAAGGTTGATGGTGTGACAGGTGCCACCTATTCATCTAAGGCTGTCAAAGAAAACGTCAAAGCGGCAGCCGCCTATTACAAGAAGAATAAATAGTTAAAAACGAGGGAACGAAGGAACGAGGGAACGAAGGGAAAGAAAACGGAGAGAACGAAGGAACGAAGGAACGAGGGAACGAAGGGAAAGAAAACGGAGAGAACGAAGGAACGAGGGAACGAGAATAGATTCTCCAGCGAGTAAACTGACCTCGCTCCCCACGCTTCCACGCTCCCTCGCTCCCTTAAAAAATCCCTCGCTTCCTCGTTCCCTCGTTCTCCCGTTCTCTTCTTTCTCTTCTTTAATTTCTGATTTAATATTCTTTAATTCCGCCTACATTGTTCTTTTGGAACAGGTTGCGGACGGTGGTGGTGAAGGTATTGCGCTTGGTGCGCTCAGCAACGGTCAGCGTAGAGTCTTCGATATCGATAGGATAGATGCGATACTGCTTGCGTCCACCATCAGCAGGACGTGATACCCAGTAGAGTTTATACCCACAGTCGGAAAGTGTTGTCTTTCCGGCTTTTTTGGTAAATTCCATGCGTACCATATAACCGCCATAGGTATTCGGTTTCGACTGGTTGCTGATGTAATTGCCCAACGAATAAGCCACGAGATGATTGCCTGCACGCAACTCTATCGGTTGCGGCACATGGGGATGACCGCCAATGACGTGATCGACACCTTTGCGCAACAGCCATTTGGCTATCATCTTCTGTTCGGCAGACGGCAACAGCTGATATTCGATACCCCAATGAGGGAGGGCGATGATGACATCAGGATTCATCTTCTTGGCCTTTACAATATCCTTGGCTATCTGGACGGTATCCATATAGTTGACGACGTTCGGAGCCTTTACCTTCAACCCATTGGTGCCATAAGTGAATGCCAGCAGCACAATACGGAACCCATTCTTTTCCAACAGGAACGGATAGGTACGGTCGCGCACCTGCTGGTTGACGTATGTACCCAGATGGGACACCTTCAGGGAATCCATCTTCGCAATGGTGCGCTGCAATCC
>CADBAP010000149.1 GCA_902792685.1 uncultured Prevotellaceae bacterium | reverse complement strand
CCTGCCGAGAACGTAACGGCATGTCCTTCAGCGATGCCCACATCGAAGGTGCGCTCAGGCAGTTCGTTCATCATGATGTTCATCGAACAGCCTGTTGGCATTGCTGGGGTCACACCCACAATGCGTGGGTTCTCTTTCGCCAGCTCCAGCAGCGTCTTGCCAAACACATCCTGGTATTTCAGCGGTTCTCCTTCTGTATGTGCTGTCAGACGCTCTCCTGTATCTGGATCGAACTTGCCTGGCGCGTGCCAAACGGTAGCACTCTTCTCGGCCGGTTCGTAGCCTTTACCCTTTGTGGTGTGTAGGTGCAGCAGCTTCGGCCCTTTCATATCTTTCAATTGTCTGAGGATGCGTACCAGTTCTTTTACATCATGACCATCGAATGGTCCGAAATACCTGATGTTCATACCCTCGAAGATATTCTGTTGGTGGGACAGGACAGACTTGATGGCGTTGTTCAATCGGAGGATGCCCTTCTTCCGCTTGTCAGTGAGCATACCTTTCGAATGTAACCATTGTGATGCCTTGAAGCGCAGTTTGTTATAGGTTTCGTTCGTGTCTAAGTGCAGCAGGTATTTCTCCATGCCGCCTACGGCACGATCGATCGACATATCGTTGTCGTTGAGGATAATCAGCAGGTCGTTCGGACTCGACGATACGTTGTTCAGACCCTCGAAAGCCAATCCGCCGCTCATCGCTCCGTCGCCAATCACAGCCACCACCTTTCTTTCCTTCGCTCCTTGCTCCTTGTTTCTTGCTCCCATCTGTTCTGCTACCGCCATACCTAATGCGGCAGAGATGCTGTTCGAAGCATGTCCGCAGGTAAACGAGTCATATTCACTTTCCAGTGGGGAAGGGAAGGGGCGCAGTCCGTTCAGCTTGCGGTTCGTGCAGAACTCCTTGCGTCGTCCTGTCAGAATCTTGTGTCCGTAAGCCTGATGTCCCACATCCCACACCAGACGGTCGTCGGGTGTGTTAAACACATAATGCAATGCCACCGTAATCTCCACCACACCAAGGCTCGATGCCAGATGTCCTGGGTTTACGGCCACCTCTTTGATAATATCCTCTCGGAGTTCCTGACACACCTGTGGCAACTGCTCGATAGCCATCTTGCGCAGGTCTTCCGGATAGTTGATTTGGTTCAGAAGTTCAAAATTATCTTGTTCTGCCATTGCATGCAATCTCTCTTTTCGGGGGACAAAGTTAGTGCAAGCTGAGCGAAAAACCAAATAAATTTGGATTTTTCCGAAGCGCAGCCTAACTTCGACCTTTGAAAAAGGTCAAAGGTACGATATAAATATAGTCTCAAAGTTAGTGTAAGCTGAGCGAAAAACCAAATAAAATCCCTCATATTCTTTGCGTGGTCTTCCGTTTTTGTGTACATTTGCGCACTGAAACAAACCACATAACTCATTCGGACATGAAAAAGTTGAAGCTTCTCATCCTGATTCTTGGCCTTTTAGTCGGCCAGCAGGTCATTGCGCAGACGAATCCGGTTTTCAAACTGACAAAGGAAAACAGCCATTTCTATTTTGATACGACGCTCAACGGCGCCCAAACCAAGGTGATGCTCGAAAGTGGTGTTTCTGCCCTGTTCATGAGCAATTCCTTCTATGAAGCTCATAAGGACTCACTGCAACTCGAAGTCAAGGACAGTGACCTGAAAATACGCTATCTGAACGGATTCTATCATGTCAAATATGCTGCCGATGCCTGCCTCCGTCTTGGTGACGCCCTTTTCACAGGTCCTGTCAACATTCTCCAGGAAGATATTGACCGAGTGATTATCCCCATCCAAAAGCTCCGCCATCCTTCCGACAGCAGTTCCATCGTCAGAATGGATCTGAATGCATTGACGCTATCTGTCTGTAAACGTGAGAGTTTAGATGGTATGATTTCTGGTGCCGACGCGTTTGATATGACCTACAACAAATGGGGAATGCCTGTTGTCGCCACGTCTCTCAGCATCAAATCCGGCAAGTATGATATCAGAATGGAAGGCGATTTCATCATTGATATGGGTAATGGCTCGCTGCTTTACCTGAACAATACTCGTGAAGAAGTGAAGAAAATGTTGAAAGGCGTCAAATTGCAAGTCGCCCGCAACCTGAAAGGGGAGTACGTCAGCAAAGGACTCATTGCTGATCAACTCACCATTTGTAACAGAAACTACAAAGGTGTTTCAGTTGCTGTCATCGATAAGATCAAGAGCTTGCATAGAAGTGGTTTCTTAGGGCTGAAGTTCTTCACGATGCCCGTCATCTTCGACTTCGACAACAACAAGATGTATCTGCTGCGCTAATCCTTTATTGTTAGTGTTGTTTTTCGTCAGCTTTCGTGTCAATTCTTTTCAATTAAGCATTACGCATTATGCATTACGCATTGCAAAAGCATAGCTTTTATCTTCCAAAACGTCACCTTTTACCGACCAAAAGCTATCCTTTTGATGACCGAAAG
>CADBAP010000148.1 GCA_902792685.1 uncultured Prevotellaceae bacterium | reverse complement strand
ACCAGAGAATATGCAATATCAAGAGCAAGAACAAAAGCAGACGCTCAATAAGTTCCGTTACGTGGGAGGCACGGGCATGGAGTGCCCTCATTGTGGTGAATCTGTTGACTCCCATTTGGAACTTTGTCCGGCGTGTGGCAGGCCGCTTCATGCAGACCACTGTACCTTCTGTGGTGCCCGGATGGTACCAGGCGAGAAGTTTTGCTCCGAGTGTGGTAATGGCATTGGTGGCATCAAGTGTCCCAAATGTGGTACGTTGAACTATCGCAGCTTCTGCAAGAAGTGCAACGAGCCTCTCGACGACTTGGCTCAGGAAGCTTTGCAGCAGGCAGAGGCCGATCCTGTCTATCAGGAAGTGAAACAGCAGGTCAAGGAGTTGGAAGAGGTGGTAGAAAAGATGGAGAGCGAACCAGAAGCAGAAAAGGAATTTTCGCTCAAACTGGCTAGTCTTAATGAGACCATGCAGCGTATGCAGCCACCATCAAATTCGACGCCTCAGATGCAGCGTACGTTCTACAGTGCCCGTGATGTTTTGCGTAAATCGAAAGTATTGGTAAAGACACAGGTG
This sequence comes from uncultured Prevotellaceae bacterium, assembly GCA_902792685.1. GTDB lineage: Bacteria > Bacteroidota > Bacteroidia > Bacteroidales > Bacteroidaceae > Prevotella. Next base: position 1,933 of record CADBAP010000148.1, on the reverse strand, counting down.
CGTAGTGGATGGGTATGCAATTATTGTGGTTGTACCCACAGTTGTCCGAACGAATGCGTTGAGCCGCAATTGGGTGGCACTTGGCTTTACGATACTGTGACAGAAGAAAAGGAAATAGAAACATGGACTAAAGAATAAAGTTACTATGGCAGACAATAACATTTTTGATGATTCTACTCCTCTTGATGAGTTGATGGATGAACCTACGCCGATGGATGATCCTACACCGATGGATGAACCAACTCAGGAAGGCGATGAAGACTTTGACGATGAGGAGTATGAAGATGATGAAAATCAGGATGATGCCTTTATCGGCAGAACAATTAGCTTGAAAGAATACAATGTGATAGTGAGCAACCTCATCCGGAAAGGTGAGGATGGACATGCTGATATATATAAGGTGAGAAATGCGCCTGACGGTATGACGCTGGTTTGGAAACTCTATCAACCAGGTAGGATGCCTAAGGATACAAATGCCTTGTTCTTTATCCAAGAAGCGTCCATGAAAGATATAGACTCATTCCATCTGGTTCCTTTGTATGAATATGGCTGGTATGAAGACGAGCAGATAGCTGAGAAACGATTTTATGAGCTTTTAAAATATATGGAAGGCGGTTCACTCGACGGTTTGCCATCCAATACCGATTTCAATACAATGAAAACCATTGTGGAATCTGCTGCCCAGGCTTTATATGTGTTGCATAAAGGCTTGCAAGTCAAACATGCTGATATCAAAATAAGCAACCTGTTCCTGAGTGATCTGGAAAATGGTCGGATTTTATTGGGAGATTATGATCATGCGGAATTAATAGGAGATAATGCATGGCAGGAACCAGATCAATATGAAAGCGATTGGAAGCAGCTCAAAGATATGACCAAACGCTTCAAGGTGTCAACAGAGCCTGATTTCCAGTCAATCATTGACGAGATAGAGGATACAACACCAACCTTGCCACTCGAAGATATCACCCTTATCGCGAATATTTATGCCTATGTGATGTCTCTCTATAAAGGTGAAGTAGGTTTTGAGAGTACTGTCATTGTCAATCTTTTGTCGGACAGTGGTTATAATAAACAACAAGAATGGGTGGAGAATTGTTGTTACTCAACAGCCACGATTCATGAAGACGGCACAATGACAACTGTACATCCTAGCGGTAATGGCGGATGTGCTCCATACTCAAAATTTACGGCAGGATGGAAAGCGGTATATGGGCTGATGGGCGAAAATAATCCTCCAGAATTTTATGGGTTAAGAAGTTTGGACGATGTCAGAAAAGCTAGTCGTGACAAGTTATTAGATTATTTGCATAATAATCTTTTGAAAGACTGGCTGGCAATCTTCTTCCACGAGAACCCCTGGAAGGATTTCTCCAGGCAATATACCTATGAACGTGAGGTGGAACGCTATTTGGAGTTTATCCGCGAGCTCGACCCTGATGATGAGAACGTCGTGCGACTTGATGCTGCTCGCGATTCCATTCTATCGGGAACGAAGTCTTTCACTAACTGGAAGTGGGGCATTTGGTTTACACAGGCGGTATGTGGTCTCTTTTATGCCATTCCTGCCTTACTGTTGATAGGATGGCTGATTTTCAAAGGTATGCCTTTCGATGCTAATCCTATGACTCCCACTTTCGCTACAGGCTCATTGGCTGTAGGAGCCATCGTCGCTGTCGCGCTCTTTTTCATTTTCAACGACGACACCTTTAGTTCCGGTTGCGGCTGCCTCGTGTCGGCTTTCGTAGGAGCTGTTATTATGCTCTTGCTGATGTGGGGGTTAGTGAGTATTATGGATTCGCTCCTTCCGTTTATACCTTGGGTGATCGTCGCTCTGATGTTGGGATTGTCGGTTCTAGTCTATTTCATGATCTTCTCTGACGACTTGAAGGGAGCCAGTGTCAATCCCCAGTCCGACCCCGATATGTGGCTG
>CADBAP010000147.1 GCA_902792685.1 uncultured Prevotellaceae bacterium | reverse complement strand
CTGATTACTGGTGGAGTATCGAATGAAAGCGGTCTCTTTGTTATTCCCTGCGAACAAAAACCAGTCCTTGCAAGAATATCTTTTGTCGGCTACAAGACGATTTACAAGCAATGCAACAATGCAGAACTCGGTACTATACGGATGCAGCCAGAAACACAAACGCTGAAAGGAGTGACAGTGAAAGGTGAACGTCCTGCTTACAAGGCCGTTTCAGGAGGTATGTCCATTGCCATAGCAGGAACTATCCTTTCTGATATGGGAACTGCACTTGATGTACTTGGGCAGCTGCCTCGTATAGATGTGACAGGAAATGGAAATATCAGCGTATATGGCGCTGGAACACCTGTCATTTACATCAATAACCGAAAACTACATGACATGACTGAACTCTCAAGACTGAAGTCAAATGACATCAAGTCAATAGATATTATCACCAGTCCTGGTGCTAAATATGACCGTAGTATCTCATCTGTCATCCGTATTCGTACTATTAAGCCACAGGGAGATGGCTTTAGCTTTAGCACTTCTACCAATGTAAGGAATAATAAGAAATGGGGCGGGTATGAAGACATTAATGTCAAATACCGTACTCATGGATTGGAAATATTCGCAGAAGAGTATGTTCGCAATAGTTGGATAGGGGAGGACAATCATTTAGGGAGTTATCTGCAATTGCCTGATAGTTATGTTAGTATCATACAGACTGGTGACACAGATATGCGCAGCAAAGTTCATTATGAACAGATTGGCATTAATTACGATATTAATGAGCATCAGTCCCTTGGTGCCTCCTACACATTGAATGGCATTAATATTGACGATGCCATTTGCTTGAATGAACAGTCAATCTATAAAGATGGAGTGTTGGAAGGTCATGTGACACAGGAGTCTTGTATCAGCAGAAACCGTCAGCCAAATCATGAAGTCAATTTATATTATCTTGGAAATTTCGGAAAGTTATCCATAGACTTCAACGGCACGTGGTATCGTGGAAAAGAACGTCAAAGCGATATCAGAGAAGAAACAAGCTTAGAACTGGATGACCACGATGTGAATACACATAGTGTGCAACGCAATAAGATGACAGCTGCCAAACTGGTGTTGACCTATCCTATATGGAAAGGTTCCTTCAGTGTGGGTTCTGAGATGACTTGGACACGTACGAATAGTGTATATACAAACGACAATCAGCCTTTACTCTCGTCTGACTCTAAAATCCATGAAAGCAATATTGCAGGGTTCGCAGAATATGCGCTATCACTCGGACTGATCAAACTGGAAGCAGGATTACGTTATGAACAAATCGTTTCTGACTACTATTCTTTGGGTGTCAAAGAAGAAGAACCAAGCCGTACTTATCATGACTGGTTTCCCAATGTCTCTGTTTCATGGGAAAAAGACAAAAACAATGTTCAACTTAATTACAGTCGCCGAATCAATCGCCCCTCATACTGGGCACTTCGCAATTTTATCCAATATGACAATCGATATATCTATGAAGGTGGTAATCCTCTACTCCAACCTGAAATGAACCACAACATTGAACTTTCGGCCATCCATTCATGGCTCAACCTGACAGCACGTTATACTTATAGCAATAACACCATGGCATGGATGCCTTCGCTTTATAAAGATAAAGACTTTGCATTGGTTTGCAACCGGAATTATGATCATGGTCAGAGATTGGATGTTTCACTCACTGCATCTCCAAAATTCGGATTCTATCAACCTGTTTATCTGGTTGGTTTCCAGAAACTATACTTTAATTCTGAACAATACGGCTCTGAGCTAAAGGAGTATAAGCCATCATGGACATTCAATGCAAAGAATACTTTTGCTATCAGCGAGACCTTTTCTGCTATGCTCAATCTCCGTTATCGGACAGACTATTACAATGAGTTCCAGCATAGCAAAAGTTACTTTAAGTTGGATATTCGTCTCAACAAGACTTTCTGGAATAAGGCATTGACTGTAAATCTTTATGCCCTCGATCTTCTACGTACCAGTAAAGAGCGATGGGACATGTATGGCATAGGAGTCAACTTAACGAAAGACTGCTATAATTATGACCGTACTTTTGGAATGACAATTACCTATAACTTCAATACAACACGAAGTAAGTACAAGGGTACTGGTGCAGGAAACGATGAAAAGAACAGATTATAAACTCTCTCGTTTGGGCAGTTGTCAGTATCAATCTGGCACTGCCCTTATATCAGATTGCCCCGATGGAATCCGACGGAATGATGTGAATTTTTCAGTCGTACCCCCGAAATGTTACAAAACCCCTGAACATTTGTTCAGACTTTCACCCCCGCCCCCCACTTTTCCGCCTTTGCCGAGGGCTTTTCCCTCCCTTTTCCGTAACTTCGCAGCAAAAATAACAAATAAAATGAAATGAAACAAGCAAAACTTCTCTTCCTCCTGATTGCCGCCCTCGCATTCACCTCTTGCCGTCAAACGGCACGGCAAGAGGTGGCAGATGCAGAACAGCCGACGGACAGCACCGAGGCTGCGACCAGTGCAGACACCCTGCGCCTCGTCATCATCGACAAAAGCATCTCGCGAATCGACTCCGTGGTGCAGGCGAGGATCATCAATCCCAACGACTACGATGTAAGCT
>CADBAP010000146.1 GCA_902792685.1 uncultured Prevotellaceae bacterium | reverse complement strand
AAACTTTGTACTTTTGCAACCAAGTTGTGTGATTCCCCGTTTGTTTCGGGGCAGCATTAATATTAACCCGAGGACAGAAGGCGCAAACCGAATCCTCATAACAAAACGAAAATGAAAGTATTAAAATTCGGCGGAACATCCGTGGGTTCCGTGAAAAGTATTTTAAGCGTAAAGCGCATTGTTGAGAACGAAGCAAAGAAACAACCGGTCATTGTTGTGGTAAGTGCCCTGGGGGGTGTTACTGATAAACTGATAGAAGTTTCTTTCTTAGCACAGAAAGGTGATGAACGATGGAAAAACGAGTTCGAGACCATTATCGAACGCCACCATCAGATGATTGATGCCGTCATCACCGACACTCACGACCAAGAGATTTTATTTAATAAGGTGGATGCACTGTTGGAACAGCTGCGTTCCATTTATTTTGGTGTTTTCTTGATTCACGACCTGAGCAAGAAAACACAAGACGCTATTGTCTCTTACGGTGAACGTCTCTCATCAAATATTGTCGCAACGCTGATTCGCGGAGCCAAACGTATCAACTCTCGCGACTTTATACGCACGGAACGAAAAAACGGCAAGCATTCATTAGATGCAGACCTCACATACAAACTGGTCAAAGAAGAGTTTGCTGATATGCCGCGAGTCAGCGTGGTTCCTGGCTTCATCGCTCGCGACCGAGATTCTATGGAAACAACGAATCTGGGACGTGGCGGCAGCGACTATACCGCAAGCATCATCGCAGCAGCGCTCGACGCAGACGTTCTGGAAATCTGGACAGATGTTGACGGCTTCATGACTGCCGACCCACGCGTCATCAAGACAGCCTATACCATCAACGAACTCAGTTACGTAGAGGCGATGGAACTTTGTAACTTCGGTGCAAAAGTCATCTATCCACCGACCATCTATCCCGTCTGCATCAAGAACATTCCCATCAAGGTTAAGAATACCTTCAATCCTGACCACCCAGGTACCCTCATCAAGGAGAAAATCAATGATGATCGCAAACCCATCAAGGGTATTTCAAGCATCAAGGGCACAACGCTGATTACCGTTACGGGATTGGCGATGGTAGGTGTCATTGGTGTGAACCAGCGCATCTTTACAGCACTCGCCATGAACGGCATCAGTGTGTTTATGGTGGCACAAGCCTCATCGGAAAACTCCACCTCCATTGGTGTGCGTGACGAGGATGCAGAAGAAGCTGTCCGCGTACTCAACGAGGAATTTGCCAAAGAAATCAGTACGGGTGCTATGTTCCCCATGCATGCAGAAAGCGGTTTGGCAACCATCGCTATCGTTGGTGAAAACATGAAACATACACCAGGTATTGCCGGTAAGCTATTCGGAACGCTGGGGCGTAGCGGTATCAGCGTCATTGCTTGTGCACAGGGATCGTCAGAAACAAATATTTCATTCGTTGTTGATTCGAAATTCCTGCGCAAATCACTGAATGTGCTCCACGATTCGTTCTTCCTGTCGGAATACAAGGTACTAAACCTCTTCATCTGCGGTGTGGGTACTGTTGGTGGAAAGCTCATTGAACAGATTCGTGCACAATACGAAGAGTTGAAACGGCGCAACGGTTTGAAACTGAATGTCGTCGGAATAGCCAGTTCGAAAAACGCAATCTTCGACCGTGATGGCATCAACCTTGAAAACTACCGAGAAGCTCTGAAATCATCTGCACCAAGCTCACCTGAGAAACTACGCGAGGACGTGCTGAATATGAATATCTTCAACTCGGTATTCGTCGATTGTACCGCTTCCAAAGACATCGCTGCCCTTTATCAGACATTCCTCGAACACAATATTTCCGTTGTGGCAGCCAACAAGATTGCTGCATCATCAAAATACGATAAGTATCTTGCGCTGAAACAAACAGCGTTACGCAAGGGCGTATTCTTCCGTTTCGAAACGAATGTAGGTGCAGGACTGCCGATTATCGGTACCATCAACGACCTGCGCAACTCTGGTGACCAGATTCTCAAGATCGAAGCTGTGCTCTCAGGAACACTCAACTTTATCTTCAACGAGATTGCGGCCGATGTGCCCTTCTCCGAGACGGTACGCCGCGCCAAGGAACAAGGCTATTCCGAACCCGATCCACGCATCGACCTCAGCGGAAAGGATGTCATCCGAAAACTGGTCATCCTTACTCGTGAAGCTGGTTACAAGGTGGAACAGGAAGACGTAGAGAAGCATCTTTTTGTGCCTGACGCATATTTTGATGGCAGCGTTGATGACTTTTGGAAAAAACTGCCTGCCCTCGATGCCGACTTCGAAGCACGCCGTAAGATACTTGAGAGTGAAGGCAAGCGTTGGCGTTTTGTTGCGAAAATGGAAAGACTACAGGCCGACGACGGCACAACGGCAACAGGTTTTAAGACCAGCGTTTCCTTACAGGAAGTTGCCAGCAACCATCCGTTCTACAATCTTGAAGGCTCTAACAACATTGTTTTGCTGACCACTGAGCGTTACAAAGAATACCCCATGCAGATACAAGGCTATGGGGCTGGTGCCAGCGTTACTGCTGCCGGCGTCTTTGCGAATATTATGAGTATTGCTAATATATAACCCAATGAAACATATCATTATTCTTGGCGACGGAATGGCCGACCTGCCAATTCAGCAATTAAACGG
>CADBAP010000145.1 GCA_902792685.1 uncultured Prevotellaceae bacterium | reverse complement strand
CAGAAAGCCCTACTCTGTCGTGCTCTTCGACGAGATTGAAAAGGCTCATCCTGATGTGTTCAATATCTTGCTACAGGTATTGGATGACGGCCGACTGACCGACAACAAAGGACGTACCGCCAATTTCAAGAACACCATCATCATCATGACGAGCAACGCCACACGTGAACAACTTCGTGCCACAATGCGACCGGAGTTCCTGAACCGTATCGACGAGATTATCACCTTCCAGCAGCTCTCGAAGGAAGAGATTGCTAACGTGGTGACACTACAACTCGATCGGGTTAAAAAGATGTTGGAACCACAAGGATTCACGTTGGAGGTTACACCGCATGCCGTAGAGTTCCTCGCAGCACGACCCGTGAAGCGTGCGATCCAGCACCATGTGCTCAACGAGTTGTCAAAACAGATTCTTGCCGAGAGGGTTTCGCGCGAAAAGCCCATCATCATCGACTCCTTCGGTGAAGGACTGGTGTTTAGGAATTCATAGTTCATAGTTCAGAGTTCAGGGTTATGTTTAGAATTAACTGATTGGACAATCCATCAAAAAGGCGAGTTCGCTATTATGCAAACTCGCCTTTTTTGATCATTTATCTATTATCAGAACTATTCTTAACTATGAACTATGAACTCTTAACTATGAACTACTTCACCACCTTCTTTCCATTCATGATATAGATACCACGCTTCAACGCACCGAAGTCAGTTCCAACATAACGTCCGTCAATGCTATAAATCTTGCCATCAGCAGGACGGGTTACCGTCTGAACATCTTGGATAGCATTTGTTACTGCGTCAACAACGAGTACTTCGTCGAGGAAGAAACGTTTTGCAGGTGTAAAGACAATCTTTGCTTTTCCAGCACCAGACATATTTACGGTGAATGTTGTCCACTTATCAGCAGTCATTGTTACTTGTGCCGGATCAAAGACAACTGTTGCACCTTCAGCAGACAGCTTCAAGGTAGTACCATCTGTTCCCCAAGGAGCAGCCTTAAATACCAATGTAGTATTATTGGTAAGCGTCATCTCCGGAGTTTTGGCTACACCAGACTTTTTGCTGGCACCAAAACGGGCACACTGGTCGCCGCCATAAGGGGCAGTTGCATCCCAATCTTCATTATCAGAATAAAAAGTTGATTGTGCGCCTGTATCGAAAACACCATCATTACCGCCAGTACCTTTACAATCGTTGAATGACTCATAGAAAATATACTCATCCGGAATGACAGGATCAGTACCTGATGTTGCACTATACTCCGTATTGTCACCTTCTTCCGTACCACTGTTGTCTGGTGCAAAGTTGAAGGCGATGGTACCATTTTTCTCATCCAGAGTGATCTCGGAAATCTTGATGTTCATCAGTTTGCGACCGTCGCTGTTTGCATTATAAGTGAATGCACGAGGCTTCGAAGTGTTGCTCAACTCGTTGTTATCGCCTTGCGGATAGACATCGTTGATGGCATCTGCCTCATACTCATCCCATAACTGATTCCACAATTCTTCATCCTCTTCGTCAGCCAATCCGAACATAAACAAATAATACAGTTCCTCAATCTGTTCATAGATCTCATTCTGCTTTTCTTTACCATCTGCATGGAAGATGGTACAACGCTGATGGTCGTTCAAACCACTAATTGTTGAGTTCGCTACATTCTGTGCCCAAAGATCTGCATCGTAATCTACATGCAAAATCAACAATCCAGATGCAGGTACATACTCATCCCAGCCTTTCTGCTGGCGGTTCTCCAACAGGTAATACTCATTGGCATTTGCCTGATTGGTAATCTTATAGCACTCATCGACATCATTCCAAGGCTGCATTGCTGATACGCTGGTTTCTTTAGTCAGTTCGGTAGGCGTAATCCAACCAATCTGTGTCTTTTCGAAACTGGAATAGTTTGCCGGTGTGAAACCGCCATTGTTGTAGCTTCCGTGATCCATCAAGTCCCAGTCACCCATACCGAAGTTTCCAGTGTATTGGGTGTCATACATATCCATCAGACCCAAGCAATGAGTGAACTCATGACAGATGGTACCGATACCCATGCGTTGGGGGATAAGTGCAGTTTCTTCGCTTTCGTCGTCAGGATCAGCATTTGGATCTTCCACCATTTCGATTTCGTTGGAAACAGCATAGGTGTTTACATAAAGGCCTGGAGCTACGTTTACACGATCACCATACACCTGACCGTCCCATGTATATTGCAGTGAAAATTCGTGCGGCCAGATGGTATTGGCGTCACCGCCTGTAGCCTGACCTTCACCGGCATAGAGCACAAAAACCTGATCAACTTCGCCGTCACCGTCCCAATCGTATTGCTTCCAATCTGATACCTGATCTTTAACCAAGTTAACTGCCTCGCTGACCATCTCATCCGGATGAGCATCACTCCCTTCTTCATCTGATACATCTTCACCATAATAAGCTACATCCTTACTAACAGTAACAGGACCAAGCACATCAAATGTCAATCTGAAGTCTCCTCTTGACTGAGCTTTGAAGTAATCGGCTACAGAACCGGCAAAGCCATTCTCATCCGAATAATTCGGAGTATTGGCCACATTATTATATAATGTCTGGTCGCTACCAGCTTGGAACTTCGTATCCTGGAACTGTGCCAGAATGATCAAACCTTTCTTGTCACCAGAATAGATAGCAGGGGCACCCTTGCGAGCCTTCATCTTCTTGGCACGCAGCTGCTGTGCTTTAACACGCTTGGCTTTCGCCTTCTGCACAGCTTCCTCGCCCATCACGACATACGTATCGCCGCTCTTGACGTACTTCTTGCCGTCGATGCCTTTCCAATAGTGTCCAAACTCGTCACCCTGCAAGGTGGCCTTCATCTCTGTACCATCACTGAGTGTGATCGTTTTCCACATGCCTCGTTTTGCCGGCACAGCCATCACAGCCGTCACAGCCAACAGAAGCACGAATGTTGTTAATAATTTCTTCATGGTTTTTGTTTTTTATTTTACTACTTTTTTACCGTTTACGATATA
>CADBAP010000144.1 GCA_902792685.1 uncultured Prevotellaceae bacterium | reverse complement strand
CCTCTGGTGGCATAACCTGTCACTTATTACAAACTATATCCTTGGATGAAATGAATACAGAAAGAACATACACCATCATCGTCGTGACGCGCAACAACGTACAGGGTTTAGAACGGACACTGCAGAGTATCCGTTCCCTGCAGTATTCGCAAAAAGAAACCATTGTCATCGATGGAGCCAGCACTGACAATACGAAAGACATCGTCTCCAACTACGAGGACCTCATCACAACCTTTGTATCTGAAAAGGATTCTGGTATCTACAATGCCATGAACAAAGGCATCAAATATATAAAAGGTGACTATGTGGTCTTTATGAATGCGGGCGACATCTTTGCAAATGAGAACGTTCTGTCAACGGTCAATGCCCACGATGGTGACATCATCTTAGGCAGTGAAACCTATGGGGGAACACAGCGGATTGTAAAGAAAGAAATGACGCTCTACGACCTCCTGTCTGTGGGCATCAACCATCAGGCGGTCTATTACCGCAAGGAAGTGTTGCAGAAATATGGCTTTGACGAATCGTATGCACTGACCGCCGACCTGAAATCCGTCATAGAGCCGTTGGTGAAAGACCATATCCGGCTGGCTTTCGTGACCGATATCCTGGCCGTTTGTGAGGGAGGCGGCACCAGCGAGGTGCGATGGCGCGACACGCTGGTGGAAAACAACCGTATGGTCGGCGAACTCATCGACCCCTTCTACAAAGACGATTACCTGAGGTTCGCACGCATCAACAACAGCATGCTCGACCACTTCATCGTCCTCTCCCACTTCCACAGTCTCTTTCCGTTGCTGAAACTCCTGTCCAAACTGGCACAATTCATCAACAGGAAATTCAAGCATATCCCGATGAACGATCATTAAGCATTACGAATTACGCATTATGAAAGTATCCATACTGGTTCCCATATACGGAGTTGAGAAGTTTATCAGACAATGCGCCAATTCGTTGTTTGGTCAGACCTACGAGGATATCGAGTATATCTTAGTCGATGACTGTACACCAGACAACAGCGTGAAGGTATTAGAGGAGGTCCTCGCTGATTTCCCCAAGCGACAGGCACAGGTAAGAATCGTACATCACGAGAAGAATCGCGGTTTAGGGGCAGCTCGGAAAACAGGGATGCAGGAAGCCACAGGACAACTGATTATGTTTGTTGACAGCGATGACTATATCGCCCCTGACTGCGTGAGCAAGATGGTTGAGAGGCTAACAGAGACAGGTGCAGACATCGTTGACGGCGCATACGCCACCTTCTCCAACGATAAAATCCTGAATACCACCGAACCTTGTCAGCTGTCGGATGAGCAATACCTGAAAGCCATCCTCATTCACAACACAGTCTCTCACAACGTCTGGGGCCGACTGTTCCGTCGCGCTCTTTTCGACAATACAGATATCTCGTTTGTTGAGGGTGTAAACCTTGCTGAAGACTATGCGATGATGGCCAGGATTCTTCTCAAGGCTAATCGCACATGCATGAACGAGGTGGTGTATTACTATCGCTACAACGACTACGGAACATTTGCCGACGGTGTCTCTGCACGCCATATTGAGAGTCTGTTGCGTGCGGAAGGACTGGTTTGTAGCTATATCCGCAAACATGACAAAGAAAAAACTTTCAGTACGGCTCTTGACATTGGTCTGCTGAACATCTATTCGCTGGCGATAAAGACGGGATTGGGTATCCATGAAACAGCGCGCTATTGCGGCAAACCTACTTCTTGCTTCATGCGTGGCTGTCTGCTGCTGGCAAAACCGATGCACGGCAAACTGATCCGCTGGATATACCTGCTGACGAAAAGATGCTATAAAATGTTCGTTTTGAACCTACACTAGTGTTTTCTTTTTTTCAGCATAAACTGCATACACTCTTTCATAATCTCGGCGCCGGCTAACTTCATGACCATGAAATAGAGCACGGCAGCTATAACGATACGTGCGATCAGCAAAAGAATGGGATTGGCAATCAACAAGGTAACGAAATAGGTTGCCGCCATTACCAGTAGCGCTATCAGCATGAACGGCAGGATGTCCTTCAGGATTTCTGTTACATGCAGATTCAGCACACGCTGGGCTTGCCAATGCCAAACAGCCAGATAAAGTATATTAAATATGGTATAGACTTCCACCATTACCAGAATGCCCTGCTTGCCAAAGAAAAGTATCAAGGCTATCTGCGAAACAATCTGAGCCACATTACACCACATATAGATGTCTGAACGTCCCTTGCTGATGACGAGGTTCTGATACATGGCATAGAAAGGCATAAACGCACCACCGATACACAGCAGTTGCAACAGCGGCACACTCTCCAGCCATTTCTCACCAATAGCCACGATGGTAAATTCCTTGGCTATCAAGGCTAGACCAAACAGGGCGGGAAACGCGATGAAGGCCGTAAAACGAACCATTTTCCGGAAGATGCGTTTCTCCCGTTCGTCATCATGGACAGCTTCTGCCAACACCGGCTGGGCTACCTGATGAACCGTTCCGCTCACAAACGAATGCGCCATCGTACTCCATTTGTTTGCTTGGGTAAAATAACCCACCGATTGTATTGGGAACATACGTCCGAAGATAAAGGTCAGCACATTTTGGCTAATCGATGTGATAATCTTGGTTATCAGCAAGTTCACCGCAAACTTGAACATCTTCCGAACAGGACCGAAATC
>CADBAP010000143.1 GCA_902792685.1 uncultured Prevotellaceae bacterium | reverse complement strand
TGCGAAAAAAAGTGTTCAAAAAATTTGGAGGGAATTTTGTTTTTATCTACTTTTGCAGCCGATAATCATAAATCTATCACAAAATAATCAATTGTAGCAAGAAAAAATGAACGGAATGACAAGGAAAACAGTCCGATGCCGAGCGGTTCTATGACTAAGTTGACACGAAGTCTGTGAGTCGACGGGATGATTGTATCTTGTCCGTTCGCAAGCGCTCTTACTCGCTGTTGCGGTCTTTGACATATTGCTACAAGTGGTGAGGTTTTGTGATAGGGTAGTCCCCAAAGGAATACTCTGTAAATGCTATAGGCTGGTGCTTCTGCGCCTGCCTATTCTCTCTTGTGTCCCCATATTTCAGGGACATGATTTTTAGATTCCACCTTTTTTATTTTTTGTGATAGAATGATTATGTTAAGAAAGAACAGACTGATTAACGATTTCAAGAAACAGTCAAAAACAACGATTTGGAAACACCTGGATGCGATGGCGGCCAACTATGCCGTCTATTCTACTCATTTGAAAAATATGCCCCCTTATTTAGACGGTTACGACCTTTATCTGTATTGTAATGACACCAATATTGTCTTAGTTTGCCTCGACAGCTGCGGACACGGCGAAGATCAGATTTACTCTGAGTCTCCTACGCTCAACTCGCTCATCTATGAGGACGGCAAAGAACCTCGCGTGAGCACGGTATGGCTGCTGGAAAGGTCAGTAAATTTCATCAGAGAACGGTTTGATAAACATCTCCCTCGCATCAATGTCTTTGGCGTATTGCTAACGGAGGCCGAAATACTCAATTCCTACCTGATGTATGATATCTGGGAAGCCCATCATGTCATGGTTATCGATGAAATGTCGAAGCTGAAAAACAGGACGATTCGTGTGAACGAGGACAGGTATCTGGACTGCAAGGACTATGTTGCAGCCATTCTGGATACTTCGGATGATGCAACGGCACAGGAATCCTCATCCAGCTTCAGTCCTTCTACAAACAAAAACGAGGATAAAACCAATAATTATGACAAAGATTTTGAAGAACTACTTGACGAATTTATAAATGGTATGGATGACGAAAAGAAAGTGAACACAACTGACACTCAGACCGACTCTGTTGAAAATACTCCTCTTCCTGATGGGGACATCGAGCAAAATCCGAATATCAACGTCAGAGTCGAGATCCTTCGCCCCATCGCTAATCCACGGGAAGAGTTAGACAAGATGGTGGGGTGTGACAACATCAAACAGCGTATGGAAGAGCTGGTGTCCCTGAGCAGCTACAACCAGATGAAGCAAGAGCTGTTCCCTGACAGCAAGCCGCACGAAGTGTCGCTGCATAGTGTCTTTCTGGGCAGGCCAGGAACGGGTAAAACCACCGTCTGCAAAATATTCGGTTCGCTGCTTCGCCAGGCAGGTGTCCTGTCCAAAGGTCATGTCGTTGTCTGCAATCGCGGCACCTTCATCGGAACCCTTTGGGGCGACGAAGAGCGGTCGATGCAACAAGTGCTTGAAATGGCACAAGGCGGCGTGCTGATGTTCGACGAAGCATACCTGTTAAATGGCAAAAACGACAACGATCCTGGCAAACTCGTCATCCAGCTTCTGATGAATATCCTTGCCGATGAAACACAGCGCGACATTGCTGTGGTGCTCTGCGGCTACAAAGAGCCGATGATGAAACTGCTGGATATGAATCCTGGCTTACAGTCGCGATTCCCCAATAAGTTTGAGTTTACCGATTTTACCGTTGACGAGCTGTTGGAGATTACCCGTCAGCGCATCAAAGACTACGGCTACCAGTTTACCAAGCCTGCGTGGGAGAAGTTCAAGACCATGCTCTCACAAGCCTATCAGGTGCGCAATCAGGAGACGTGGGGCAATGCCCGCTTCATCGCCAACCAGCTGGAACGCATCTATATCCGGCATGCTGCCCGCTGTGTCAGACAACGTCCCAAGAACAAGCGTGACCTGCTCAAACTTACTCCTGAAGATATCGTACCCATCGAGATTCCCCGTCAGAAAACAAAAATCGGATTTTAGCAGCAAACGATGATGAGAAGAAATAATCGACAAGGTCGCTTGGCTCGTCCAAGAATTCCCTATCGGGTTTGCAGATGCTTACCCAATGGTGTGGTAACTCATCTGGAAGCACGAGTGCTGAAAGACCTGGTGAACCGCGAGATTCATCCCATCCAATGTGCTAAGAGTTGTAAGCGGAAATATCTGAAAGGTATGCGACTGGGCGATCTCTGTGCAGAGACAGGTCATTTCGGTTGGGCGATGAAAATCTGGAGATATACGGCAGAACTGATAGAAAGTAAAGACTATTGCGACTGGCGTTATGTCTGGTTTGACAATCATCGGGTAAGGCTCAGGGATGTCATCTCTGAAACAGAATGTGAATTGCTCTATCGTCGATGCAGTGATCTCTGGCATCATCTTGGATACCCGGAGTATTCATGGTGGGATAAGCAAGTAGAGTATCTGACTAGCCGCTATTTTGGAACATCCTATTATTCCTTATTTGCAGAGAAGTACGAAGGGTACTACGATTGGCAGATAGGTGAGTGGGAAGAGGAAATGAAAAGGCTGCAAACAGAACAGGAAACGAGGAGGTTGTTTCGTGAAGTCCAGGGAGACAACCTCCCTTCCTGTTCACAAGACTTTACGGAGTATTGGCATGACGGTTTTCATACGGAAGCGTTATT
>CADBAP010000142.1 GCA_902792685.1 uncultured Prevotellaceae bacterium | reverse complement strand
AGATGGTAGGGCGACAACTGACCTGCGGTCTTGGGCTGGTCGTATTGGTCGTATTGCACGCGTCCGTTTCTGATGACCAGTGATTTGATGCGTAGATCGAGGGGTGTCTTCTCTTTTTTCTTTGTCGATAGCGAGTCGATGACAAACTGGAAGTTGGGTTTGCTATCGGCCGTTTGCTTGTACAGGATGGCATGAAGACCGAAGAGTTGTGCCGACGAGATGGAGATGCGTCCTTCGGTAAGTGGTATCAGGTCTATTTTCGCCGCGATGCGCGATGCCTGCAGCATCTTTTTCTGCTGTTGGTCGTAGATGAGCACATCGTCAACAGTGATGCGGTTGAGCAATCCGATGTCCACTCTTCCCACCGACACCTTTGTGCCGAGCTTGTCTTCGAGGGCACTGCTCACCTGGTTGCCAATCATCTGCTGGATGGCGGGTATCCGTAGGAGCACATACAACAACAGGACCAATCCTGCGATGGTCCAGATGATGCCGCTGATGATTTTCTTGATTTTCTTCATCTGTTTGCTCCTGACGGTCTATTTTGCCATTTCGAGTATGCAAAACTACAAAAATTCTTTCGCAATTTGAAATTATTATTCGATTTTCTGCATTTTCTATCTTTTTTTTACTATTTTTGCACCTATTATATGTAATTGATAATTATCTAAACCTATATTTATGGCAAAAGTAATCAAGTTACGCAAAGGCTTAACCGTAAACCTGAAAGGCTGTGCCACAGAGACGAAACTACCCACGAAGACTGCCGACGAGTATGCACTCGTTCCGGACGATTTTGCGGGCGTGACGCCGAAAGTGGTGGTTCGGGAAGGTGACCGCGTGAAAGCCGGGGACGCTTTGTTTGTCAACAAAAACTGTCCCGACGTGAAGTTTGCCTCGCCCGTGAGCGGTACCGTTACCGCTGTAGTGCGTGGTGAGCGACGAAAGGTGCTCTGTGTGAAGGTGAAAGCCGACAAGGAGCAAGTGTATGCAGATTTTGGCAAGCATCTCATCAGTTCGCTTTCCGCCGAGGAAGTGAAGCAGGACTTGTTGGATGCAGGCCTGTTCGGTTACATCAACCAGTTGCCGTATGCCGTATCGACCACTCCTGACACGACACCGAAGGCAATCTTCGTATCTGCTTTGCGCGATATGCCGCTGGCAGGCGATTTCGAAGTAGAGCTGAAAGGCAACGAGCAGGATTTCCAGACAGGTCTTTCTGCTTTGTCGAAACTGGCTAAGGTGTATCTCGGCATCGGCAGCATGCAGTCGGCTGAAGCTCTGGTCAAAGCTACCGATGTGGAAGTAGTCGCCTTCGATGGTCCTTGTCCTGCAGGAAATGTTGGCGTGCAGGTCAATCACATCGACCCCGTCAACAAGGGCGAGGTGGTATGGACGGTTGATCCTACGGCCGTGATCTTCTTCGGACGACTGTTTAATACTGGTAAGGTGAACCTCCAGCGTACTATTGCAATTGCAGGTAGCGAGGTGAAGCAGCCGGCATACATGGATGCACTTGTAGGAACTCCCATTTCTGCTCTCCTCGAAGGCAATATCGACGATGCCCGCAAGTTGCGCATCATCAACGGCAATCCGCTGACGGGACGTCCTTGTTCACTGGATGACTTCCTGGGTGCCCACACCTCAGAGGTAACGGTGATTCCAGAAGGCGACGATGTGGATGAACTGGCAGGTTGGATTATGCCTCGTTTCAAGGAGTTCTCTGCCAATCGTTCCTATTGCTCCTGGCTCTTTGGAAAGAAGAAGCAATATGCTCTCGATGCCCGCATCAAGGGTGGTGAGCGTAAGATGATTATGAGTGGTGAATACGACCGTGTGTTGCCGATGGATATCTATGGTGAATATCTCATCAAAGCCATTATCGCAGGCGATATCGACAAACAGGAACAGTTGGGCATTTACGAGGTGTCACCCGAAGATTTTGCACTGGCCGAGTTTGTTGACTCATCGAAACTGGAACTACAACGAATCGTTAGAGAGGGTCTCGACATCCTCAGAAAGGAGAATGCATAATGAAAGCACTCAGAAAATATCTCGATAAGGTGAAACCCCACTTCGAAGAAGGCGGCAAACTGCATGCTTTCCGGAGTGTGTATGATGGTTTCGACACGTTCCTTTTCGTACCCAATACAACCTCGAAAAGTGGTGTGAGTATTCACGATGCCATCGATTCGAAACGCATCATGAGCTTCGTGGTTATTGCTTTAATGCCTGCTTTATTGTTTGGTATGTATAACGTTGGTTATCAGACATATAAGCTGGCAGGTGCATTGGCTTCTGCAACGTTCTTCGATCTGTTTGCGTACGGTTTCCTGGCTGTGCTGCCGAAGATTCTCGTGAGCTACATCGTGGGACTTGGCATTGAGTTTGCCTGGGCACAATGGAAAGGCGAGGAGATACAGGAAGGTTATCTGGTCAGCGGTATCATCATTCCGATGATTGTACCCGTCAACTGTCCGCTGTGGCTGCACGTATGTTCCTTTTCTTCTCGTATCCTTCGAAGATGACAGGTGATACGGTATGGGTATCGACCGAACAGATTCTGGGCTTTGGTCCCGACAAGATTGCTGATGGTATCACGGCTGCTACGCCGCTCGGAGAGATGGGTGCCGGACATGCTGTAGATGCCTCTCTGTGCGATATGATTACAGGTCTTATTCCTGGAAGTATCGGTGAGACGAGCGTTATCGCCATCGCACTTGGTGCTATCCTGCTGTTGTGGACGGGTATCGCCTCTTGGAAGACGATGCTCAGTGTGTTTGTCGGCGGTACAGTGATGGCGTTGCTGTTCAACAACATTGGTATGAATCCGCAGGACTTCCCCGCATCCCAGCTCCCATGGTACGAGCATCTGGTATTGGGCGGTTTCTGTTTCGGTGCCGTCTTCATGGCTACCGACCCTGTTACCTCTGCCCGAACGGAGAGCGGCAAGTGGGTATATGGATTCCTGATAGGTGCATTGGCCATCATCGTTCGTGTGATGAATCCAGGTTATCCAGAAGGTATGATGCTTGCTATCTTCTTCGGTAATATGTTTGCGCCGCTGATCGACTACTGCGTGGTTCAGCGCAATATCTCGAAACGTGCAAAGCGAGTTGCTAACAAATAAAAAGGAGGACATAGTATGAAAACAAACAGTAATACATATACGATTATCTATTCAGCGATTCTCGTGGTCATCGTTGCCTTCTTGTTGGCATTCGTGTCACAGTCGTTGAAAGAAAAGCAAGATAAGAATGTTGCACTCGACACGAAGAAACAGATTCTGTATTCATTGAACATTCGTGGACTTGACGATGATGCCGCCAGCGAAAAATATGACTCAGTGATTTTCAAGATTGACTATATCGGCGAGGGCAAGGAGCGTGCACCTTATATATATTATGCGAAGATAGACGGCAAGGAGAAATACGTGATTCCCCTGAAGGGCATGGGACTCTGGGGCGGCATCAGTGGCTTCCTGTCTATCAACGATGATAAGCAAACGGTCTATGGTGCCTATTTCAACCACGAGAGCGAAACGGCTGGCTTGGGTGCAGAAATCAAGGACGACGTCAGTTGGCAAGAGAAATTCCAGAACAAGAAACTCTTCGGCGCAGACGGTCAGCCCGCCTTGTCAGTAGAAAAGAAAGTGGAAGACCCCTCTACGCAGGTGGATGCCGTTACTGGTGCCACCCTGACTTCGAATGGTGTGAGCGACATGCTCAAAGAAGGCATCAAGAAGTATGAGGCGTTCTTAAAGAAGTAAACTAGTAAACATGTAAACATGGAGTTCCTTGAGAACTTCGTTCGAAAAACTTGTAAACTGTAAACTTGTAAACTGTAAACTGTAAACTTGTAAACTGTAAACTTGTAATTATGAGCTTATTCAGTAAACAAAATAGAGAGGTCTTTACAAATCCCCTGAACGCCGACCACCCGATATTGGGACAGGTACTGGGAATCTGTTCAGCCCTCGCCGTGACTTCGCAGTTGAAGCCGGCAATCGTGATGGGACTTGCCGTAACCATTATCACGGCATTCTCGAATGTGATTATCTCGCTCATCCGCAACACCATCCCCAACCGCATCCGTATCATCGTACAGCTGGTGGTGGTAGCAGCATTGGTGACCATCGTGTCGCAGGTGCTGAAGGCTTTTGCCTATGATGTGAGCGTGCAACTTTCAGTATATGTGGGACTCATCATCACCAACTGTATTCTGATGGGACGTCTGGAGGCCTTTGCGATGATGAACAAGCCTTGGCCTTCGTTCCTCGACGGTATCGGCAATGGTTTGGGCTACGCGATGATTCTTATCATCGTCGGTGCCCTTCGTGAGTTCCTCGGACGCGGCACGCTGCTGGGCTTCCAGATTATTCCTGACGGAGCCTATGAGGCAGGTTATGTAAACAATGGTATGATGACGATGCCTGCAATGGCCCTCATCCTCGTCGGATGCGTTATCTGGGTTCATCGGGCATATTTTTATAAGGAGAAATAATGATGGAACATATATTAAGTTTATTCTTCCGGTCGATATTTGTCGACAACATGGTATTCGCCTTCTTCCTCGGTATGTGTTCGTTCCTTGCCGTTTCGAAGAACGTGAAAACCTCTTTGGGACTGGGATGCGCAGTAACCTTCGTGTTGCTGGTCACCGTTCCCGTTGACTACTTGCTGCAGACAAGGGTGTTAGGTCCCGACTGCCTCGTTGAAGGCGTCGATCTCTCATATTTGAGTTTCATTCTCTTCATCGCCGTCATTGCCGGTATGGTACAGCTCGTGGAGATGGCAGTCGAGAAATACAGTCCCTCGCTCTATGCGGCCCTGGGTATCTTCCTGCCGTTGATTGCTGTGAACTGTGCCATCATGGGTGCCTCGCTCTTCATGCAGCAGCGCATACAGCCAGGTGCTCCGGAGTCGCAGGCCATCACCTCCATCGTCGATGCCATTGCTTATGCCATCGGCTCAGGTATCGGCTGGACGCTGGCGATTGTTGCGATGGGTGCCATCCGTGAGAAGATGCAGTACAGCGACGTACCCAAGCCGCTGCAGGGATTAGGTATTACATTTATTACCGTAGGCCTCATGGCGATGGCTATGATGTGTTTCTCAGGACTTAAAATTTAAGGAGGGCGAACGATATGATGATTACATTTATTTCATACAGCATCGGAGTATTCCTCGTAACCATACTCCTGTTAGTCGT
>CADBAP010000141.1 GCA_902792685.1 uncultured Prevotellaceae bacterium | reverse complement strand
ACAACATTATTTTTAATTGATAACGGTTAACGGTCTAAGGTCAAAGGTCTAAGGTCAAAGGATCAGTAAACTGTAAACCGTAAACCGTAAACCGTAAACACTAAAAAATTATGGAAAAATTAGTAAGAATTGTAGATCAGAAGGCGCACGTAGCAAGAAACTACACAGCACAGGACGGTTCACAGAAGACCTTCCACAGTATGGGATTTATCCTCACCGACGGACTCGATGAGTTCTATGCAGAAATGACCGGCGATATGGCTCGCGACTGCCAGCCTTATAATAAAGAGGTGGCGCACATGATGCAGGGATACATCAAGCAGCGTTCGTTCCAGGACAAGAACGGTAACACCCGCTACGAGAATCAGATTTATATCACGAAATTGATTTAACCCCACCCCTTGCCCTCCCGAGGGAGGGAGAAAGAAAAAACAAAACCTCTGAGTTGAAGTGAGGAGGATGTTCTCGAGTAAATGGCCAAAGAATCCGACCTTCTTCTCAACTTAGACGGTTTCATAACCATCCAGAAGAAGGATGATGGATTGCACACTGCGGATTTCCAGTGTTGCGAGGATGTTCAGATGGAGCCTTTCAAGGGCAACTTCCGAGTACAGGGTATGCGTGACGGTAATATCTATATGGACGAGAAACCGAAGCGTAAGAAAAACAAACCTATTTTCCGACAGGATAACAGTTCGCTGTCATTAGGTAAGGATGATGTCTATTACTTCACTTTCCGGCTGCCGCAAGAAGAGGTATTCAGACTGGCAGGGACGCTGGTAAGGGAAGCCGACGAAGTGGCAAAGAAAATCATTACGATGCTTGACTAAGGTAAATCTAATCTATTTAGTAAAAGGCAAGAAAATTTGCCGTCCTATCAAGAACCGAGAGGAATATATAAAGATATGTAACTCTCCCGAAAACACACGAAACTGGAATCTCTACCGTGAAAAGGGCGATGACCGCTACAAGCGTGCCTTGGTTCAGTTCAACTACAACTGTCAGACCGTTGAGGGTGCTGCACTGAAGGGCAACAAGACCGTCAGTCCGTTCTTCTTCTATGACATCGACTGTCAGGACAAGGAGGAATGTCGCCAAATCATCCAAAAGCTGCTCAGCATGAAGGATGAATTGCAACTGGTAGAGGTCTCTGAATCGGCAAGCTACGGTGTTCATGCTGTTGCACGCAGGGAAACAGGGAAAACCATTTTGGAGTGTCAGGTCAGAATGTCGATCCTGACGCAGACGGAAATGGATACCAACAACAAGGAAAACAACCGCGTGGTCTTTCACGGTCCTATCAACGATGAAACCACACCTCTATTAGATGATGCACTCTTCACAGAGTCGTTTTCTGACGAGGAAGCAGCCGAAGAGTTCAAGCGTCTGAAAGAGCGTGAGAAAAAGAACCTTGAGGAAGTTCCTGCTGGGGCAAAGAAGGCCAACAAGCATTACAGGCCTTGGGAAGAAGAGGAGCCTACCCCCAACCCCCATCCCGAGCAAAGCTCGCCCCCCCGTAGCCTTCCCCCAAAGGAGGGGAGCAAGTCAAAGTCAGAGAAAATTACACAAAAAGAACCGGAACCTTTGTGTAAAAAAGTAGATGACCGCACTCGCTTTATCGCTAAAGGTGTGATGAAGGAAAAGAATTTGGTGGAAGCAGATTTCTTGGAAGAAGGCGGCAGACATACCAGTGTGAAGATGCTGTTGTCGGGTGCTACACAGCTGCTGACGAAAGTGGAAATGAACGGGGTGTTGGCCGAACTAATGCCAAAGCATTGGCAGGATGAGAATATCCAACAGTTGGTGGAAGATTTCTACGCCAACTACACCAATCCCAATCAGCGGTTGTTGAAGTATCAGGAAAATCTCTTTACGCAGAGCCGAAGACTGGGGGCTTCGCAGGATTCAGAAACAGAAACCGAAACGCCTTCCATTCCTCCTATGATGCCGAAGCGTCTGCCGAAGTTGATTCAGCTGCTGGTGTCGAAGACACCGGAGATCTACAAGCCTGCGGTGGCTCATGCGGTGTTCCCTGCGTTGGGTGCCCACCTGTGGAAGACGCGCTTCCGCTATATAGATAATGTGGAGCACGAGGCGACCTTGATGAATGTGCTGATGGCAGGAACGGGAGCCGGTAAGGATTGTATCTCGAAACCAATCGATTACATCATGGCGGACATCCGGAGAAGGGATGAAGAGAACCTTGCAAGGGAGAAGGCTTGGAAGCAGTCGTGCAACATGCGTGGTGCCAACAAAGACAAGCTGCAGAGACCTGAGGGATTGGTCATCCAAGAGATTGATGCCGATATGACGGGACCTGCGTTTGTGATGCGAACAGCTGAGGCTGAGGAACATTTTCTCTATACGAAGCTGAACGAGATAGACCAGTTTGATGCCCTTCGCGGCAACGGTCGCAGTGGTGCTCAGTTTCAGATTATGTGTCTGGCCTTCGACCCGAACAACCGATTTGGTCAGACGCGTGTAGGTACGCAGTCGGTCACCGAGAAGGTGTGCATCCGTTTCAACTGGAACGCGGCGACAACCATCAACAAGGGAAAGCGCTACTTCCGCTCGGTGCTGACCGACGGTCCGATTTCACGTATCAACTTCTGTACGATTCCCGAACGGGAGATTGGGGCTGATATTCCCGTCTATGGCAGCTACGACAGCCAATTTGAAGAGGAACTGCGCCCCTATATCGAGAATCTGACAAAAGCGAAAGGCAGTATCGACTGTCAGCAAGCTCGCAAACTGGCCAAGAAGCTGGTGGAAGAGAATGCCGAGTTTGCAAGGTTGTCGCAGAGCCGCGTCTATGAGAACCTCTCGTTCCGTGCAACGGTCATCGCCTGGCTGAAAGCCTGTGTGCTGTACGTAGCCAACGGCTGCAAGTGGGACAAGACAATCGAGGATTTCTGCCGCTGGTCATTGCAGTATGATATGTGGTGCAAGATGGAGTTCTTCGGTGAGGATATTGAGAATGCCAATGGCGACGAGAGTCGTACCCGTAAGCATGGGCCTCAGAACCTCCTTGCCCTGCTGCCCGACGAGTTTACCATTGAGGATGCGAAGCGCGTACGCAGACAGGCGGGATTGTCTCCTGATCACAGGAAGTGCCGAGAGATGGTTTCTCAGTGGTTATCCCGGAAGTACATTGAAAAAAAAGCAGATAACACGTTTCGGAAACAATCACCTAAAAAAAATAACGGTTAAAGGTTAACGGTTATCGTTTACTGTTTACCGTTTAATTAATAAACAAAAAGAATTATGAACAAGTACATTGACAAATCAATCAAATTGACGGAACACTTCTCGCTCAGCGAGATGTGCTCCACCTCAGTCCAAACGGCTGATCATAACTTTCCGTCGCAAGCGGTGATTACAAATCTATCGCGATTGACAAAATGGTTGGAGGAAATGCGCTGTCGCGTGGCGTCTCGCGTCATCATCAACAGCGGCTACCGTTCACCTGCCGTCAATAAGGCGGTGGGTGGTGTGGCTACCTCGAACCACTTGAAGCAGTCGAGCCGCAGCACCTGGATTCACTTCGCGGTAAGAGCAAGTGGGAACAGGAGGAAAGTTGCGTTTAAGCGAGTGTAGAGCGATGCTTGCATCGACTCTACCGAGCGAAAGCTCGTTCAGACCCCCTGCCCCTAACTTAGGGGGTCTTGGGGCGTTACCAGCTGTATGGTGTAAAGCCTACCCCCAACCCCTCCCTAAAAGGAGGGGCTTTTTTGATGCTACAGGCACGGACGGATGTCACAATCCACTTCTCCAGTACCTTTCACAAGGGAAGACAACAGAATTACAGATACTTCATGAGGATGTCCCAGACGGCGATGATGTGGCAGATGCTGCCGGCGAGGACGAAGAAATGGAAGACGGAATGCATGTATTTCCGTTTGTTCAGACTGTAGAAGACGGCGCCGGTGATATAGCAGACGCCTTCGCCGACAATCCAGATGAAGGCTGCTGTTGGCACACTGTCGATCAAGGGTTTGAAGGCTACGAGTACGCTGAGGCCCATTCCGATGAAACAAAGGGTCTCGACGTGGCTGTGGTCTTGCAGTTTGCGGAAGGAGATGATGGTGCCGATGATGGCGCAGAGCCACGTAGATGGCGGCGTGATCCCATTTGCGTAACCGTTCTTTCCATACGGAGCGTGCCGACAGCGCATGATACCAGGTGGAGGCGAGGTAGGACATGAGCATGCCGAAGAGGTAGAGGCTGACGCCGAAGGTGGCCCAGCCGTTGCCTTTTATCGCACACCACACGATGAATAGGGTGCCCACGATGACGGCCAGCGCAATGCCACCGGCATGTGACCACGAGTTCCACAACTCTTCTTTGTGGCTGAAAAAGATTTTGAAGCGCCGCATTTTTATTTATCATGGGAACGAGGGAGCGTTCTCTCTTTATTCCTCCGTAAACAACACTTGGATGAGGGTTTGACCGACGGCTTTCAGCGTATTCTTGTCGATGTGGTTCATCGTGTCGTTGATGGTGTGCCACGTAGGACCGAACGAGCTTTGCTGACAGTCGGGGTAGTAGGGGATGATGTCGATGGTAGGTATCTGCGCCTTCTCGTTCAAAGGGATATGGTCGTCGGTGACTCCGCCACCAATGGTATTGGGGAAGAAGCTGCCGTAGCCTGCTGCCTTGGCTGCTGCCCACACTTTGTTGACGATGGCAGGTGCATACTGGTTGGACATATATTCCTTATAGAACTGTGCTCCCTCGCCACCAACCATATCGAGCAGGATGCCGTAGCGGGCTTCGTATCCTTTTGGCAGATTGGCTGCGAAATACTGTGCGCCGAGTGCCCATGTGTCGCCAGCAACATCATTTTCCCATTGTGGGGTGCCCCAGTCTTCTGCATCAAAGCAGATGAAGTCAACACCGAGGTCGCTTCTCAGGGCAACGGTAGCAGAATCAGTCGTGGTGCTGTCACCAGAAAGCTTCTGATGTTCATTGAGCAGGCGTGCCAGCTCGATCATGACTGCTATACCGCTGGCCCCATCGTTGGCAGCCATCACGGGTGTATGGTGATTCTTCTCATCGGGGTCGTTGTCGGCCCACGGACGGCTGTCCCAGTGGGCACAGATCAGGATGCGTGTGGTAGCCTCCGGATTGTAACGGGCGATGATATTTGTTGCATGAAGCACGGTGCCGTCGTAGCCTTTCAGGTCGGCTTTCTGCGTCTGCACCTGACAGCCGTACTGCTTGAACTTTTCGATGATCCACTGTTCGCATTTATCGTGTGCTTCGGAGTTCATGATACGTGGTCCGAACTCACACTGTATCGCACAGAAGAAATAGGCGGAGTCGGCATTGAACTCTGGTCCTGCCGGCTCTTTCAGTGCCAACGTGTCGCCATCGGTGCTGCTGCGTTTCATGTTGTTG
>CADBAP010000140.1 GCA_902792685.1 uncultured Prevotellaceae bacterium | reverse complement strand
CAGTTTGCCGTCGTGGATACGCAGTGAACCGCCACCAACCTCGATACCGTTGCAGACGAAGTCATAAGCCATCGCACGTACCTGTTCAGGATGTTCGTCGAGCAAGGGGATATCATCCGGATTCGGCATTGTAAACGGATGGTGTGTAGCCATCAGACGCTGCTCCTCATCACTCCACTCAAACAACGGGAAGTCAACAATCCACAGACACTCGAATTGGTCTTTGTCGCGCAAGCCCAGACGGTCGCCCATCTCCAGACGAAGTGTGCAGAGCTGCGTACGCGTCTTATTGGCTTTGTCGCCGCTGAGAATCAGCACCAGGTCGCCATCTTTGGCACCCATCTTCTCCTTCAGCTTTGCCCATACCTCCGGTGTATAGAATTTGTCGATGCTTGACTTGACGGTACCGTCCTGATTAAACTTCACATAGACCAATCCCTTGGCGCCTACCTGCGGACGCTTCACGAAGTCAGTGAGCTGGTCAAGTTGTTTACGGGTGTAATCGGCACAACCTGGTACACAGATACCACCGATATATTCAGCCTGGTCGAAGACGCTGAACGTACCCGTTCCCTTCAGCACATCCATCAGCTCCACAAACTCCATTCCGAAGCGCAAATCAGGCTTGTCGGAACCGAAGCGACGCATCGCCTCGTGCCACGTCATCTGCTGCAGTTTGGCAGGCAGCTCTACGCCTCTCACCTCTTTGAACAGGTGGCGCGCCATATCTTCAAACAGATCGATAACGTCGTCCTGATCTACAAACGACATTTCACAGTCTATTTGTGTAAATTCCGGCTGGCGGTCGGCACGCAGGTCTTCATCACGGAAACACTTTGCAATCTGGAAATAACGGTCGAAACCGCTTACCATCAACAACTGCTTCAGCGTCTGCGGACTCTGCGGCAGCGCATAGAACTGACCGGGATTCATACGTGAAGGTACCACGAAATCGCGGGCACCCTCTGGTGTGGAACCAATCAGGATTGGAGTCTCCACTTCGATGAAATCTTTGGAGTCCAGGAAGTTACGAATCAGAATCGTCATACGGTGGCGCAACTCCAGATTCTTGCGAACGGTCGGACGGCGCAAGTCCAGATAGCGGTACTTCATGCGCAGGTCGTCACCGCCGTCGGTGTCGTCTTCCACCTTGAACGGAGGCGTAAGACTCTCGCTCAGCACGTTCAGCTCCTCTGCCAGAATCTCGATGTCACCCGTCGGGAGATTCGGATTCTTGCTCTGTCGTTCACTCACCGTTCCTTTTACCTGAATACAGAATTCGCGTCCCAGACGGTTGGCCTGTTCGCACAAGTCTGCATTCTTTGCCTCATCAAACACCAGCTGTGTCAAACCATAGCGGTCGCGTACATCCACGAATGTCATACCGCCCATTTTACGTGTTCTCTGAACCCATCCGGCCAGCGTCACCTGCCGTCCGGCATGCTCAATGCGGAGTTCTCCGCAAGTATTTGTCCTATACATTATTATATATATGTTTATTCTGAGCTGCAAAGATACGATTAAGTGAGCGGAAAACCAAATAAAACTTGTTTTAATTTGAGTTTTCTCGAACGGGAGTATCTTCGAGGCGTAGTCTCAAAGATAGTGAATTAAGTGAGCGGAAAACCAAATTTAAAACTATTTTTTCTTCAATTCTATTTCTGTGTCGGATATTTATTTTATCTTTGCAAAATAGATTACTTAACAAAAGCAAAACGAAAACGTGATGAAACAACAACGATTATGGATGATTGCCGTGATGTTTATTTGCTGCGGCATCATCGGCACAGGCAACTCTTTCGCCGCCAACGACGACAAGGCGACGCCCAAAGACACAGAAGATTCCAGTCAGTTTATAAACCTCACCGATGCTGTTCCGGATGCGATTCTGGAGATACGCTATTTCAGTACCTATAACTTCGTTGGCGACCGCATCGACGGCTATCTGCAACCCACCGCCCTTCTCACCAGGCAGGCTGCCGACAGCTTGCGTGCCGTAAGCGACGACGTCATCAAAATGGGTTATCGGCTGAAAATCTACGATGCCTATCGTCCACAGAAAGCCGTTGACAACTTTTGGCGCTGGGCGGAAGACATCCCCGACACCCGCATGAAGGCCTATTTCTACCCCGACCTCAACAAGAATGTGCTCTTCGACCAGGGATATATCTGCGCCAAGAGCGGACACACACGTGGCAGTACGGTAGATCTGACGCTTTTCGACATGAAGACCGAAAAAGAAGTCGATATGGGCGGCACCTTCGACTGGTTTGGTCCTGAGAGCCATCCGGATTTCTGCGGCAATCCCGCTACGGGCGCATATACGGGCGACAATCACAAGAGTCCTGCTAATCGCACCATCACAGCCGAACAGTTCCACAACCGCATGATTCTGCGTCAGGCGATGCTGCGTCACGGATTCAAACCCATCGATACCGAATGGTGGCATTTCACCTTGAAGAACGAACCCTTCCCCAACACCTACTTCAATTTCCCCGTCAAGGAATTACAGCCTTCCTGCTGCCAACAAAAGTAACTACAAGATTGCTATGTAAAAAATGAAGGAGCCTTCGTAAGAAAGCTCCTTCATATTATTTGTCTCAGGCTTATCTTATTTCAGCTCTGCAAGATACTTGATGGTGCGAACCATCTGAGAAGTGTAAGAGTTCTCATTGTCGTACCAAGCAACAACCTGAACGAGAGAGTTGCCGTCACCAATCTTAGAAACCATTGTCTGGTTTGCATCGAAGAGTGAACCGAACTTCATACCGATGATGTCGCTGGAAACGAGCTTCTCCTCAGTGTAACCGAAGCTTTCGTTCTGAGCAGCCTTCATAGCAGCA
>CADBAP010000139.1 GCA_902792685.1 uncultured Prevotellaceae bacterium | reverse complement strand
CGATATTGAGAAGGCGACGGGTTTTACGCGCGGCACCATCTTCCACTATGCCGACACGAAGCTGGATCTGTTCCGTCAGGTGGTGGAATACTATGTGCTAGAGCGACAGGACATCGAAAGGAAGATTCAGGTTGCCGACGGTTGTACGTTGCTCGATTTCATTGAGACATACGTTGCTGGTGTGGAGCAGACGATGGAGAGCCTTTGGGACATCATCGGTCGGGATGTGCCAAAGAAAGACTGCTGCCGTGCTTATCTAAACATGATTTCGCAGGTGTCGGTGCTGCTGCCAGATGTGTATAGGGCATATCAGGACGCTATGGCGAAGGAGGAAAAGCTGTGGATGGAGGTGATAGGCCGGGGCGTGGAGAATGGCGAACTGCAAAACGACGTCCAGCCCACCATTCTGGCAAAAATCATGATGAGCCTTTTCTACGGTCGCGCCTTCCAGGACTCGCTCATCAACGGCATGGACCCGAAACTGCTGAAAGAGGAAATGCTTGCGGTGTATGAGATGATAAAGAGATAGTGTTCAAAAATGGATATTTGTTCAAAAATCGTAAACAAAGTATATCTTTTGAACAAAATCAAATTAAGAATCATTTTATTGATTCCTACTGATTCAAACTTTTATCAGACTTCGAGAGCCGAGGCATTGCGTCCCGGCTCTCGTTGTACTTACTTCTGCTGTAAAAGGTGTGCCAATGCAGGGGCGTTCTTGATACGCTCCAGTTCATCGGCAACAATTTGCTTAACGTCCTCCTTGATTTGGTAATAATTGGCAGTAACGGTCTCATCCATTCGGTCGTTGCCGTTCTCGTCCGTAAAGTCCGTAATAATGGGGATAGGCTTATAGGCTTTGGTCTCACGGACTACCTTCTCATTATCCACTACAATCTCTGCATGGAAAATCTTCTGGTCAATACGTTCGTCGAAATTATCAGAGACGGCACCGACAAACATTCCCTGCGTAAGTGTGGAAATTTTGCTGGCAGGAATCAGGCTATCCATCTGCGTATTGATAGAGGTAGATGTGTCCTGACGGTTGATAGTCATGGACTGGCGTTTTTGAAGGACTTTTCCGAAACGCTCGCTCAGGGTTTTGGCTGTTTCGCCTACAACCTGACCACTGAAGATGTTGCCTACAGTGTTCTGTACCACCTTTGCCTCTTTGTCACCATAGTCTCGGACTAACTGGCTGAAGTCCTGAAAACCGAGACAGACGGCAACCTTGTTGCTTCGGGCAGTGGCAATGAGGTTGTCGAGACCCTTGAAATAGATGGTAGGCAACTCGTCAATGATGACTGAGGATTTGAGCATTCCCTTCTTATTGATCAGTTTGACGATACGGCTGTTATACAGGCCGAGGGCTGCGCCGTAGATATTCTGACGGTCCGGGTTATTACCGACACACAGGATTTTTGGCTCATTCGGATTGTTGATGTCGAGCGTAAACTCACTGGCAGACATGACCCAATACAGTTGCGGGGAAATCATTCGGGACAAAGGAATCTTGGCGGATGCTATCTGACCCTGCAACTGGTCAGCAGCACCACCGAGCCATGCGTCCATGAAAGGCGACATATAGTTTTCCAGTTCGGGATAAGAGGACAGAATGGGGAAAATATCCTCATAGCGGCGGTTGAGCAGTTCGACGGCATGGGGGAAGGTGCAATACTTCCCGTCCTTGTATATCTTTAGATACCAGATGATGGCCGCGAACAGGATAATCGGTGACTCCACGAAGAAGTCGCCCTGTTTCTGCACCCAAGTACGGTTTAAGTTGAGCATTATCGTGTAAGCACTCTCGTAGGCATCGGAGATGTCAGTCATGAATGCAGGGTGAATAGGATTACAGCGGTGACTGCGACGTGGGTCATCAAAGTTGATGACATAGAACTTCGGTAACACCTTATAACCAGACTTGTGTGTCAGCATGTGGTTGTAGGCAATGGTGCTTAGGTCGCTGAACTTGTAATCATAGATATACATCGAGAAACCCTTTTCGATGGACTGCTTGATGAAATTGTTTACTACGGCATACGACTTACCGCTACCAGGAGTTCCGAGTACAATAGTGGCGCGGAAGGGATTGACTACGTTTATCCAGCCATTGTTCCACTTCTTTTTATAATAGAAGCGTGTAGGCAGATTGATGGAATACTCATTCTCCATCAGACGTGTTTCCTGCATAAATGATTCGTTCTCGTTATTGAAAACATCATCCATGAGGTTGTTTTGTAACAAGCGGCTCATCCAAAGACCACCCATCAGCAGACAGATATAGCCTGCGGAAATAGTGGTGATGTAGAGTGCTGTACAGAACACAAAGGGAAAAGGTAAATCAAGTAGCCACCAGTTGAGAAAGAACAGGATAAAACCAATGGCAAGTACCGTCCAGATTCTCGCCCAGGTGATCTTTTCCTCTTTGACTCCTTTTGTGCCGAGGCATGATAGTGCCGTCAGCAGAAGAGCAAACAATTTGGTGTAAAGAATAGATTGGAACAATCCTGCCGTTCGGTTGAAATTTGTGAGAATCCTATCCACGATGCCCATTTGAATGTGCCAGTCCACGATTGCGGCATAGCAGTACCAATAGACGTTCATCACTACGAGAATAATACTCACGGCTCGCATAAAGTCCATGACTTTAGCGAGACCTCTCAAATCATCTTCTTGTTGCATAGTTCTTTGTTTTAATTGTTATGAAATCAGTTTGTTTACAATTTCGGACCACGACGCTTTTTCTTCTTGCGCTGTAGTTTGCGACGGAACGCCTCTTCCTCAGCATCAGTGACAGGATTGTCGGTGTTGAGGATGTCAAGAGCATCAAGGAATGATGCAA
>CADBAP010000138.1 GCA_902792685.1 uncultured Prevotellaceae bacterium | reverse complement strand
ACACCAACCGAAATCTGTCAGAAGATGAAGAGCGTGGGCAACCTCGACGTACCCGACACCCTCTCATGGGTTGACGAAGAGCGCGACGTCAGCTGCTGGCTCGGTAACTCCATGCAGCGCGAAGCCTTCAACAAGCTCTACAGCATCGCCGACCGTGTGCGCATCGCCAACGACCCGCGCATCAATCAGGACTGGGACTATCTGCAGGCATCCAACAACTTCCGCTTCATGACCACCAAACCGTCAAACGTAGGTCTCGACCGCGGTATCTACAGCAGTCCTTTCGATGCCTTCACCAACTACATGAATATCCTCGGCGACTTCATGAGCCGCGTGCAGAGCCTCTATCCAGAGGAAATCGACAACGAGGAACTCAACTCTCTGCTCACCACCATCCGCAACCAGGGTGAGGAAATCGAGCAGAAAGACAAGGAAATCGAGCGCCTGCAGGCAAAGGTGGAGAAGATGGAAAGCGAGAGCGACAAGCTCCGTGCCCAACTCGACAAGCCGAAGGCAGCAGCCAAGAAGCCCGCAGCTAAAAAACCCGCAGCTAAGAAGGCTGAGGACTGATGGCCCAACGTTCTGAAGTTAAAGAAGTTAAGTAGTTAAAGAAGTTAAGCCGATAGTTTTCCTGCTGGCGTCCCAATTGGAGATACTAATGGCTTTAACTACTGTCCGAAGGACGAGCGTAGCGATAACTTCTTAACTTCTTAACTACAAAGAAGTTGAGCATATGCGAAACTTAAATGCCCTTCGGCCAAAAAAAGGTATCCGCGTGGATACCTTTTTTTGATTATTCTTTGCGGTGCGGTTTCTGATTCCTGGCAAACTCGAACAGCGCCGTGGGCAGATGACAGTAGCCCGTTGGGTTCTTGTCGAGGTAGTCCTGATGGTACTCCTCCGCCGTATAGAAATTCTCCAGCGGCAGCTTCTCTACAGCCAGCGGCATCGGGTAGTTCGCCTGTTCCTCGGCATACACCTTATTGATAATAGGCAGGTCCTCCGCATCCGTGTAATAGATGCCGGTACGATAACGCGTACCCTCATCGTGTCCCTGCTTGTTGACACTTGTCGGGTCGATAGCCTTGAAAAACATCTGCAGCAGGAATTCGAGGTCCGCCACATCAGGGTTGTACTTCACATGCACCGTCTCCACATATCCCGTCGTGTCGGTATAAACCTCCTTGTACGTCGGTTTCGCCGTATGTCCGTTGGCGAATCCCACCTCCGTTTCCGTTACGCCCTCAATCTGCTTGAAGAAATGCTCCGTTCCCCAGAAACATCCTCCGGCAAGATAAATCTCTTTCTCTTTCATACACGTCTCCTTAGTTTATTTTTGCATTACAGAATGCAAAGGTACGATTAAGTGAGCAGAAACAAAAGAATTTATTCTTTTTTTCTCGAACGTGAGTACCTTCGACGAAGTCAAAGTTTCGATTAGTCGAGCAAAATATGTACACAAAAGGGACAGTCCCCTTTGTGTACTCATCGTTTCAAGATTTTCTTTCCGTTTTCAATGATGATGCCGTGCGTCGCTTCTGTTGCACGACGACCGTTTAGGTCGTAGCGAACAGCATTGGTCTGTTGGTCCTGACCGATGGACTGGATAGCTGTTGTCGCATTCTCGCCGAAGCTGAAAGACAGCGTACGTGCCGTCGATGCCTGGGACAGCTTCAGATATGCCTTTCCGTAACCTAATGGCCCAGATGATGCACGCCAGAAAGCTCCGTCGCTCAAAATATATTCCGTGCCGTCGCCCATCAGTACCTCATGACTGGTGGGGGAACCTTTCAGCAGCCATTCCTCCGTATAATCGGTGGTGTCACTATTGGAGGTCGCCGTCACCGTACTCGTTCCGTAAACGAGATATCCGCGACCCTCATACAGGTTGCTGACAGCTCTCAGGGCCACCATCCCGTTCACGTCATCCACACTCACCACCTTGTAGGCCGTCATACCGGCAGGCACACTGTAGTTGCCGTTGGGCACAATCGTCTTCCAGGGTTTCTCGGAAGTAAATTCAAACGTGATGGGTTTGTTCTTTGCATCAAAAGCACGCAGTTGCGGATAGTCGGTCAGCACATCAGCATTCTGGCTTTCTGGATATACCCACAGCTGACCAGTCACATCCGGAGCAACATCGTCGGAAAGCCGGGGAGGATCCGTCCAAAACGATTTGGTCTTCATGACAGTTGTCGTTGCTCCAAAGACCCAGTAGTTGTTAGAAGGCCCATTATCTTTGTCTCCTCCGATAGCTATCGACTCATCCACAAGATCCGTATTGGTGTCTGCAAAATGGATTTTCGCCTTGTCGCTGTCATAGATACATTTAGAAATGATATCTTCAATATTAATCCAGCCGGCGATAGCGCCATAATAGCTGAATGTGTTGGAGGGTATCGTCACAACGCCCGTTGTGTAACAGTGCCTGACATAACATGACGCATTCTCATTTGTGGCATAGCCCACGATGCCGCCAATAAAGATTTCTTCTCCGCCAGTTGTTTTTGTTGAAGTGATGTTTCCTGTGTTGATGCACGAGGTGACGACACCTTCGGTATAGCCGCAGATGCCGCCTACATAACTCACTCCAGAGACCGTCGCTTCGTTGTAGCAGCCTTTGATCTCACCGCTTTTCAGATAACCGCAGATGCCACCTACATAATTTTTACTATTCTTTATGCTGCCGATAACTTTCACGTCGCTTACGCTGCCACCGTCTATATAGCCGAATAGTCCTTGGTAATAATTGTCGTTATTAATCGTAAGGCCGCTGATGGTATGCCCCCATCCTTCAAAACGCCCCTTGAAAGGTCTAGATACCTTTCCTATTGGACTCCAATCCATTGTTAGCGTGATGTCGCAAGTCAGATAGATGGTCTCACCTTCAAAACTGTTTG
>CADBAP010000137.1 GCA_902792685.1 uncultured Prevotellaceae bacterium | reverse complement strand
GAGTTCCTCGCGCCAGTCGCCTAAGAAGTCGGCTTGCAGACAAGGTGTTGCCTTTGTGGTGTTACAACTCTGCGGACTTCCATAGTCAGCAAACTCCTGAACGGTAGCAATCTTTCCACCATTGGTGTTCCAAGCACGGATTCGTGGATAACTAATACCCGTATCACTATCATACCGACCATCAAAGGTCTGGTCAAACGGATCGCCCGTCCAGTAGATGCGGAAGTTGGTATCAGGCTTGCTACCACTTAAAACAGTTCCGTCTTCACAAGCATACATATTATTATTGTTAGCTCCGCTCACCTTTGCCGACGACCAGAACTCAGACCCCAGATGAGAAGGAATAAAGTCGCAAGCAAGCCCACGTCCGGTGTCTGCATCTGCCGTACCAGAGAAAAGCACTTCTCCTGTCGTTGCATCGTGTACATCGTAGCCGAAAGGAGACTCCTCGTGTGGCATCATTACTTCCAAACCAGGACGGTTAGGAACGAGGTCGCCCAGATGAATCGCATCACCGTGACCATAATCAGTTGAACACAACAGTTTTCCATCGTGTCTGATCGTAGCACTTCCGATACAGATATCGTCGAATCCATCCATGTTTACGTCGGCAATAGAGATGCCGTGAACACCCTGTCCGTAACTCGACTTGCCCATTGATGTGACAGGATTGGTGGTTTCATTAGCCAACTCTGTGCCAGCAGCATCGACAACACTCCATGCAGTCTTTGATGTACCCTTGTGCAACCAACGAGTCTTCAGTTTTGTACCGTTCCAATCTACTGCCCAGATATAGCATTGCGTATAATATCCTCGTTGCAGAATAGCTGTAGGATTCTGTCCGTCGAGATAGGCAACAGCAGCGTTGAAACGTTCTGCACGACCACCATAGCTGTCGCCCCAGAAGCTGTCGATGGTAGCAGCACCACCGTTTTCTCCTCCTGCACGGTTCGGACAGTACCAAATCGTATGCATTGCAGCACCCGTTTCACCATTGAATATGGTAAGAAATTCCTCACCGCCAGTAACATATCCTTTGGAATTCTGATAGGTCTTCGTGTTATCTGTTGCTTTGATGGTATTGTCGCCAGCCTCGCTGACGTATTTTCCAGTACCGTCGATACTGCCTGCTGCCGTACGGCAGATCATCTCTGCCTTTCCGTCGTTATCGAAATCATAGACAAGGAAGGTCATCGTGTGGTTTCCTGAACGGATATTATGTCCTAAATTGATGCGCCACATCTCTGTTCCGTTCATCTTGTTACAAGTAAGATAGGTGGGTGAAGCCTTTCCTTCCTTACCAGAGTCGCGCTGGTTGTCAGGAAACCACTTTACAATCAACTCAAACTCCCCGTCACCATCAACATCACCGATGCTTATATCATCAGGACGATAGCGGCCTGTCAACGATCCAGAAGCATCCTTTGTATTCGGAACACGGTTCAATGTGATCGTCTTATACATATTATCCCACGCTGTCACAGTAAACTCCTCACCCTTGGTGGACTTGATGGTATAGGAAGATCCTGCCTCACCACCATCATCCAAGAAATTAGTCTTTGTTGTAATAGGAGAACTGTTGAGTTTCGTACTGCCTCGATAAATATCGAATCCAAGATCTGATGCATCACTTGTAAACGAACGCCAAGATACAAGAATACCATTACTGGTTTTAACAGCTACAGGAGCACGGTTTTGTAATGCCTTTTCCTGTGCTTGCGCTGTAAAGAAGACGATGCATAGGAATGCGAGAGATAATAATCTTTTCATGATTTTTGCTTGTTTATAATAGATTTTTAATTGGCATATTTGGTGCAAAGTTAGTGCAAGTCGAACGAAAAACAAAATTTATTTTGATTTTTCTGAGACGCAGCCTAACTTCGAACGTTAAAAACGCTCAAAGGTACGATTAAGTGAGGAAAATGCCAATTTTATTTTGGTTTTTCTTTGTTTTGTCTTCGATTTCTACTACCTTTGTGCCCTGATTGCGCGTGTACACACGCGTAGGATAGTTTATGGATGTACTTTTCTGAGGCAGAAATCAAAAAACTCAATATACAATTAGCAATGGAATACAATTTCAAAGAGATTGAACAGAAATGGCAGAAACGGTGGGTGGAAATGCAGACCTACAAGGTTTCTGAAGACAAGGGTAAAAAGAAGTTCTATGTATTGAACATGTTCCCGTATCCGTCTGGAGCAGGACTGCATGTAGGTCACCCGCTGGGATATATCGCCAGCGACATCTATGCGCGCTACAAGCGTCTGCAGGGTTTCAATGTGCTGAACCCAATGGGTTATGATGCCTACGGACTTCCTGCTGAACAGTATGCGATTCAGACTGGTCAGCATCCAGAGAAAACCACCAACGAAAACATCAACCGTTATCGTCAGCAGTTGGATAAGATTGGTTTCTGCTTCGATTGGGATAGGGAAGTGCGCACTTGTGAACCCATCTATTACAAATGGACGCAGTGGGCGTTCATGAAGATGTTCAACTCTTACTACGACAACCGTTTGCAGAAGGCGTTGCCGATAGAAGATCTGCGTCGTCA
This sequence comes from uncultured Prevotellaceae bacterium, assembly GCA_902792685.1. GTDB lineage: Bacteria > Bacteroidota > Bacteroidia > Bacteroidales > Bacteroidaceae > Prevotella. The sequence continues at coordinate 351 of CADBAP010000137.1, read as the reverse complement.
TTTTGACGAAAACGGAACGCTGAATCTCGACGTTGCCTGTGGCGAAGAATATATGTTCTCTGCCAAAGAGTGGCTGAGTATGAGCGAAGAAGAAAAGCAAAACCGCCTGATGAACTACCGTATTGCCTATCTGGGTGAAACGATGGTGAACTGGTGCGCCGGATTGGGTACGGTTTTGGCTAACGATGAGGTTGTTGACGGTGTGAGCGTTCGTGGCGGTTTTCCTGTTGTTCAGAAGAAGATGCGTCAGTGGTGTCTGCGTGTCAGCGCTTATGCACAGCGCTTGCTGGACGGTTTGGATACCATCGACTGGACAGACTCTTTGAAAGAAACCCAGCGCAACTGGATTGG
>CADBAP010000136.1 GCA_902792685.1 uncultured Prevotellaceae bacterium | reverse complement strand
GTAAAAGGGCTGCTTTTGGAAGGTGAAAAGACAAAATGTGCAAATGGCTAGATATTTGCCTTTTTTCACCCCAAACGACCAAACGACCAAACGACTAAATAGGTGCAGGATGGAAGGATAAAACAAGGATAAAACTTGAAAAGGGATAATTGTGTGTTTGTCAACATTCTTTTTGGTAAATAATTAGTGCTTACAAACAAATTTCTTCAATTTTGTTTGTTTTATTTCCAAAAATCACTAAATTTGCAGAGTTTTAGAAACAAAATAGACATTATGGATTTTCTGACATTCAGGGAACGGATGTATCCGATGGGGTGTTTCCACATCAATCAGGTGCTGTTATGGGAGAAGGATTTCGACCGTAACAACCTGACCCGTTGGTGCCGGAAAGGACTGCTTGTGAAGCTGCGGAATCAGTATTATGCATTCCCTGAGTATCGCCAAGTACCCGACTTCTCGCGCTATGTAGCCAACCGTATTTATGCCCCGTCATACATCAGCCTTCACAGTGCTCTCTCGTTCTACGGGATGATACCAGAAGAGGTGGTACAACTTACGAGTGTCACCACGCTGAAGACTGCCAAGTTCGAGAATGAATTTGGCACGTTCCATTATCAAAACGTGAAGACGCCGCTTTATTTTGGTTATGAAATTAAGATGATGCAGAACGGACGCGGCTTGCTGTTTGCGACTCCTGAAAAGGCATTACTTGATTTGCTCTATCTAAATCCCTTCTACAAGACAGAGCAGGATATGGAGGAACTCCGTCTGGATGAGGACTATATGGAGAGTGAATTCAGCAAAGAACGCTTCTCTGACTATCTTAAAAGAATAGGTAGTAAGGCGCTGGAGCAAAGAGTACGTCGCTTATTAAAGGTTTATAGAATATGATTGATATTGAATACATCCGCAGTTTTTTCCCACCTGTCATCGCACGGGAGAGTCGTTTTGACCGCTACATGCTGAAGGAGTATCAGCAGCTGCAGATACTCGACCACCTGGCAACAACACCATATATTAACAAGGTGTCGTTCATCGGAGGAACAAATCTCAGACTCATACAGGGTATCGACCGATTCTCTGAAGATTTGGATTTTGACTGCAAGGATTTGAGTAAGCAGGAGTTTATGGAGATGACGGACAGCGTCGTGCAATATCTGCGCCAAAACAACGTGGAGGTGGAAACACGGGACAAACCAAATCCGAAACTCACAGCCTTTCGTCGTAACCTCTATTTTCCACAGATGCTTTTCAATCTTGGGTTGACAGGCTATCGTGACGAGAGGTTGCTGCTAAAGATTGAGGCACAGGATCAGGGGGTACAGTATCAACCCATTGTGGCGAATGTCAACAGAATGGGATTCTTCTTTGGTATTCAAGTGCCACCATTGGATGTACTGTGTGCTATGAAGTTCTCGGCTATCTTGGCGCGTCAGAAGGGACGTGACTTCTACGATGCGATCTTCCTGCTCTCGAAAACAAAGCCCAATCTCGATTTCCTCAAGGCAAGGACAGGAATCTCGTCAATAGAGGAACTCAAGACCGCTGTCAATGAACGCTTAAAGGAAGTGGATCTGAATCAAAAGAAACGTGATTTCATACACCTTCTTTTCAACGAATCGAACGCTGACAGAATTCTACAATTTGCAGAGATAACTGCTGACATTTAAAAAAACGCATCATACTCCAATGCGCGTAGGTTTGTATTTGGTCGCAAAGCGCTCAGATAACACGCTGCTTAGAACGGAATCTCCAACTGTCCGTCGCCCAAGAGGTTGAAGGACTTGCGATGATAGGGTGTGAGACCAAATTCACGGATGGCAGCACGATGTTTCTTGGTGGGATAGCCCTTGTTGCTGAGCCAGTCGTACTGGGGATATTCCTCAGCCAGACGGTTCATATAGTCGTCGCGATAGGTCTTTGCCAGAATGCTGGCAGCTGCAATAGAAAGATACTTTCCATCACCCTTGACGATGCAGGTATGGGGAAGAGAAGGTTGAGGGTTGAGGGTTGAGGGTTGAGGATGGTAGGGTTTGAAACGGTTGCCATCAACGATGATGGCTTCAGGACGAACGGTCAGCTGGTCAAGGGCACGATGCATCGCAAGGATAGACGCATTGAGGATATTGATATGATCGATTTCCTCTGGTGTAACAACACCTACCGCCCACGCAACAGCATCGCGTTCGATTTGTTCACGCAGCAGGTACCGTTTCTTCTCAGACAACTGCTTGGAGTCGTTGAGCATCTCGTTCTGGTAATCTTTCGGCAGGATGACAGCTGCCGCATAGACGCTGCCAGCCAGACAACCACGTCCAGCCTCATCGCATCCAGCTTCGATTAAATCTTTATAATAACAGCTCTCTAACATTTTGTTAAAACATTCAAGTTTCGCAAGCTCAACTTGCTTTTTGTAAACAGGGAGTTCATGGAGTTCAAGGAGTTCAAGACATTACCCAAAACCCTTGTCTCTTATCGTTTGGGGAGATTCTGAGTTGACAGACATTCGTCTTGAACTCCTTGTCTCCTTGTCTCCTCACATATGCAGAACTCTTGTCTTTTAACTTCTTGAGGCCGAAGGCCGATAACTTCCTCTAACTTCTTCTAACTTCCGAAAATTAAAACATTTGAGAAACGCGCTTCACACCAGCGACCAACACATCGACCTCTTCTTTCGTGTTATACAAGGCAAATGAAGCACGCACGGTGCCAGCAATACCCAAACGGTCCATCAGCGGTTGTGCACAGTGGTGACCTGTACGGACGGCGATACCCAGTCGATCAAGCAGCGTACCCATATCCAAATGGTGGATGGCGCCAACATTAAAACTGACGACTGCATCTCTAATTGGTCGCCCATAAACCATCAGTTCTGGAATCGTTTGCAACTGTTCGATACAATAACGGGTGAGTTCCCGTTCATGTGCTTCGATTTGGTCAAAGCCTATCGACTGGATGTAGTTGATGGCTGTTGCCAAACCATGCGTTGCGATATAATCAGGTGTTCCTGCCTCAAACTTAAACGGCAGACGCTCGAAGACCGTTTTCTCAAAGGTCACACTTTCAATCATCTCACCACCACCTTGATAAGGTGGGATGCGGTCGAGCCATTCTTCCTTACCATAGAGTACGCCAATGCCCGTAGGACCATACATCTTATGACCGCTGAAAGCAAAGAAGTCGCAATCCAATTCCTGTACATCGACTTTGAAATGTGGCGTACTCTGTGCGCCATCAATCAATACAGGCACATCGTGTTCATGAGCCATGCGGATGATTTCTTTCACAGGATTCACCGTTCCCAGCACATTGCTGACATGTGTAACACTGACAAGCTTCGTTTTGTCCGTGAACAATTGCTGATAAGCGTCGAGGTCAAGGATACCGTCATCGCTCATCGGTATCACACGAATCGCAATACCTTTCTTGGCGGCCTGCAGTTGCCAAGGAACAATATTACTGTGATGCTCCATCACGGATACGATAACCTCATCCCCCTCGTGCAGGAAGGCATCGCAGAACGATGATGCCACCAGGTTGATGGCTTCGGTGGTACCGCGAGTGAAAATGATTTCTTCCGTCTTGGGTGCGTTGATAAACTGCCGCACCGTTTCACGAGCCGCCTCATGCAAATCCGTTGCCTGCTGCGACAGGAAATGAACGCCGCGATGCACGTTGGCATTGACATTCAGGTATTCGTCCCGCATGGCATCCAGGACACACAGCGGCTTCTGCGTCGTTGCGCCATTATCTAAATAGACCAACGACTTACCATATACCTCACGGGATAGAATCGGAAAATCCTCGCGTACCTTATCGATATTATACATATATTTCAATTTTCAGTCTGCAAAGGTACGAATAAGCGAGCAGAAAACCAAAGGAATTTTGAGTTTTCTTACGAGC
>CADBAP010000135.1 GCA_902792685.1 uncultured Prevotellaceae bacterium | reverse complement strand
CTTATTTGTTCGTGCTTATTTTTTGTAATAGATATCGACGTAGTCCACGATGCCTTCGCAGGGATTGTCCTGCTGTTGCAGTCGCCAGTATTTGCGACCCGGCTTGGTGACGAAGTCGAAGGTTCCTTCACGCAGACATTCCTGTCCGCCGTTGTTGTAATGTACCCGTATGGCGATGGTGCCCGTGAACTTCAGATGATCCTTATCCACAATCTCGACTGTTCCATCGAGACGCACGTAGTCGCCAGGGGCTTCCTTTGAAAGCTGTTCACCCACACACTTCAGCGTACCGTCTTTCTCTTTCGTGATATTGCAGGAGCCGTAATAGTCCCACGATATCCACTGCAGCGTCAGCAAGTGTTTGCCAATTACACGGGCTTCAGTCGGTGAAACCGCCTTTTTTTTCACTGTTTTCTTCTGAGCATTGGTGCACACGGCTACCGATAGCATCAGACATAGGATCAAGAGTTTTTTCATTTTTATAATTGGGAGTTAAAATGGGAGTTAAAATGGGAGTTAAATTGGGAGTTAAAATGGGAGTTAAATTGGGAGTTATTTCTTTTTCGGAACACGTTTTGACAGACCGATGGCACCTGAAGGACAGACGAGGCGGCAGAGGTGACAGCCGACACATTTTGCACCCACCAGCTGGGGACGGCGCGTCTTGTGGTCGAAGATGATGGCCTGATGTCCGCCGTCGTTGCACGATATCTCACAGCGGCCGCAACCGAGACACTGCTCCTTGTCGAACTTGGGATAGATGACGGTGGTGCGGTCCAGATTGTCTGGGTTGAAGAACTTCGGTATCTCCTCGCCTACCAATGTCTGCAAGTCGCTGATGCCACGCTTGGCCATATAGCGACGGAGTCCGAGGATGAGGTCTTCGATGATGCGATAACCGTACTGCATGACGGCCGTACATATCTGTACGTTGCTGCAACCGAGCTGGATAAACTCCAGTGCATCGCGCCACGTCTCAATGCCTCCGATGCCGCTGATAACGGGTCGTGGCTCTATTTTTGTCAACTCCAGGACATAACGCAGGGCGATAGGGCGAACGGCACGTCCGGAATAGCCCGAAACAGTGCGCTGTCCTGCTACCTCAGCATCCGTATCCATCGTTACCGACTTGATGGTGTTGATAGCTGAGATGGCATCGGCACCGGCCTCGATACCGGCGGCAGCAGGTTCGGCGATATGCGTGATATTGGGTGTCATCTTTGAAATGACGGGTATCTTTACATTGTTTTTGACACAAGCCGTGAAGGTTTTCACCAGCTCTGGTTTTTGTCCCACGTCGTTCCCCATTCCTTTATACTTCATCTGCGGACACGAGAAATTCAGTTCTACGGCATCGCAGCCTGCTTCTTCAGCCATCTTTGCCAGTTTGATCCACTCCTCTTCGGTCTGTCCCATGATGGAGGCGATGACCACTTTTGTGGGATAGTTCTGTTTCAGTCGGTGCAGAATATCAAAATCCATCTCCACAGGGTTCTCGCTCAGCTGTTCCATGTTGCGGAAGCCGTAGAAGTCGCCGTGGGTGGCATTGTAGTGCTTCGCATCGAAGCGTGGCGACACCTCGTTGATCTCCTGCATGCAGATGGTCTTGTAATAGACGCCAGCCCAGCCTGCATCGAAGGCACGTGCCACCATCTCGTAGTTGGTGCATACGGCTGATGATGCCAGGAAGAAGGGGTTCTCGCACTTGATGCCGCAGAAGTCGATGTTGAGGTCAGGATACTGACTGGCATCAACATCGTCTTTGCTGATGCTATGCACGATGGCTTTGATACGAATAGGCCAATTGTAGTGAATACAGGCCTGCTCTGCCCGCTCCAGGTCGCCATCGGTACAATCCTTCACCCATTGTATCGCGGGCTTGTGGTTGTCGAAACGGATGGCACGAATGGCACGTGCGGGGTCGCCCGTCTTGCAGGCTTTGGTACAGGGAGCGTCCTGACACAGCAGACAGCGGCTGGCTTCCTCATAGACGTTCACCTTCCTGACTTTCACACCTTTTATCTTTATCTGGTTGTTTTCCAGCGACTCGATGATGGCCAGCGACTCGATTTGCCTGATGCCGGCCTCGGTGAGCACCTTGCGTCCGCCCTGGAATTCCTTCTCGATGATGAAACCCATACCGACAATCTCGGCCCCAGCCTGTTCGCAGAGGTCTTTGATGCCCAGCCCGGCATTGCCGTAAGCCAGGAAGTCATCGACGAACAACACGCGGTCTCTGGCCGTCAGGTGTTCACGGCTGATGATGAGCGTATAGTTTCTTTGTTTGGTGAAAGAGCGCACTTCTGCCGCATAGAAATCGCTCATCGTCGATGGTTTCTTCTTCTTGGCGAACACCACCGGCAGTTCCATCAGATAGCCCAGCATCACTGCCGGAGCGATGCCTGATGCCTCAACGGTGAGAATCTTCGTCGGTCGGGCTGCTGCAAAACGGTTCATAAACTCTACCGCCACCTGTTTCATCAGGTAGGGGTCCATCTGGTGGTTGATAAACCTGTCCACTTTCAGGATGCCGCCGTCCAGGCAATGACCATCCTGCAAAATACGATTAATCAAAGGGTTCATTGGGCTGAATATTTAGATTGTTTATATTTGTTGATGCTTGTTCAAGCGCTTACCAATCGTTTTCGCACCTGTTCGATGATTTCTGTGAGTTCACTGACCGTTTCAGCCCGCAACATCGCGATGCGTGTCTGCCGGAAATCAGGGATTCCCTTGAAGATGGGCGATGCCGCCAGATGGCGACGTGTATGGAGGATTCCTCTCCGTTCATCGATGCGCTCCACGTTGATGTGCAGTTGTTCTAAGAGGATGTCGATTTTCTCACCGATGGTGAGGAGACCCCCTTTAAATTCTTGAAACACCCAAGGTGCCCCGAAGGTGGCACGACCAATCATCACGGCATCGACACCATAGCGGTCGAAAGCGTTGCGCACGTCGTCTGCCGACTTGATATCGCCGTTACCGATAATGGGTATCTGGATGCGCGGATTGTTTTTCACCTCACCGATCAGTCTGACTACGTGTGCGTCCGTGAATGGTCAGCGCCTGAATGCCGCAGTCCTGCAGCTGTTCGGCCAGCTCGGTGATGATGAGGTTGTTCTGGTCCCATCCTAAGCGCGTCTTCACCGTCACAGGCGTCTTCACGGCTTTCACCACCTCGCGGGTAATCTCAAGCAATAGGGGGATGTTGCGCAGCATGCCTGCGCCGGCTCCCTTTCCTGCAACCTTTTTCACCGGACATCCGAAATTCAGGTCGATTACATCGGGTCGCGCCTGTTCCACAATCTTCGCCGCCTCGACCATCGCCTCGACATCGCGCCCATAGAGTTGGATGCCTACCGGCCGTTCCTCGTCGCTGATTGTCAGCTGAACCCGATGTCCGTCACGTCCTCCATCGGTGCCAGGAACAACGGTTGCTCACCAAATTCGATGTTTCCAATCTTCATTTCGGCTACAAAGATACGATTAAGTGAGGAAAAAACCAAACTTGTTTGAGTTTTTCCGAGCGGAAGTACCTTAGAGACGAAAAAGGGGTGCCGAAGCACCCCCTATTTGATTTCTCGCCGCTTTCGCTTTGAGAGACCGTTGATCTCGATAAACTAAAAATTCGGTTAATACTTTCTTTTCTTACTTTCTTTTTAATTAGGGTTTATAATCCTCCCCTAAACAGGGGAGGTTTGGAGGGGTCTTTTGCCCCTTGCTCCTTCCTTTCCTCCCCCTCTAAGGGGGGATTAGAGGGGGCTGGAGGGGGCTTTTGTAAGAATCTTTCAGCGTTGTTCGCCAGATGTGCCGTTTTGCGTTTCGAAAGCTATGCTTTTGCGCGCTAAAAGGTATGCTTTTTGAGTGCGAAAGGGCACCTTTTGAACTGCGATTGCTATCATCTCTCACAATGCAAAGGTACAACAAAGCTTTCATTGCCTAAAGCAAATGAGGTAAAACCCTGAAAAAACTTTGTGTTTTTGGTCTGTGTCAAATGTGTAAAACGCTAATAGTAAGCACTTTACAAAATTCGAAGTCGCTGCTTATTTACCGCTTATTTACATGCTAATTGCAAAAAAACAGCAAAAAACAGGCTGTAAAACCATGAGATAAGACACCTGTTACAACCTTCTGACGTACCGTAAAAATGTAAAAATAAATCAATCGAAAAATCTTTAGTGGGGCAATATTTGAACAGTTGAACAGTTGAACAGTTGAACAGTTTATCAAATGCAAAGTGCAAAGAGGGTAGAATTTAGAATTACTATATATATAATATATATTATATATATAGTAAAAGTTCTTTACATGTTTCATTTTATCTCTATTGTAATCTGCAAACAAGTAACTGTTCAACTGTTCAACTGTTTTATTGTTCGAATTCAGTTTCCATGATACTCACGTGACTCCGTCTTCCTCTTTCACGACTCGACCAAATATGCAAGCATAATGGTGCTCGCAGCTCCATCGGTTCGGAAAAAATGCAAAAGATGTTCACAAATCTGCGTATCAGGGACATGCTTTTTTGTATGTACCGCTCATTATAAAACTGTATTCTGTATTTCTGTAACGCATTTCTTGAAAAAGTACATCAGGGAAATTTTTCCCTCATGTCCCAAAAAGTTCATGTCAAACAACCAATGGCGAACATATTTAAATGAAGAATAAGGTTACATGGTTACAGTTGTAACCATGTAACCTCTTGGAGGAATTTTTATGAAACTACACTTGTAAATTGTTGATATTCATCGTTTTGGCATCTATAAAATATTTTTTGCCGCTATTTTTGGTTACATGGTTACAGCTGTAACCATGTAACCACCTTGGTTAGATCCTGGTTGGTGTTTGGTTGGTGTTTGGTTGGTGTTTGAGCAACACCCACCAGTCCGCCTTTC
>CADBAP010000134.1 GCA_902792685.1 uncultured Prevotellaceae bacterium | reverse complement strand
CTAATGAAGTTGAGCCATCCAAGATGCACCTCCGATAATCCAAGGTAATTCTTCCAAAGGGTGAGTCCACTTGCTCCGGCTACGATTGCGCCTGCATCCAGGTAATTCGTTAACGAAACAGCTATCGTGCTCTTTAAACTGCTTTTCTTTTTTTCCATGATTATTTATATGTTTTATATTTGTTGTTACTTCTGTATTCCAGCTTTGTTTTTGATATCCTCACTTACCATAGGACCATTATTCTCCCATACATTGTTTGGTCCATTGGCATTCTTCAGGAATTTCTCTTCTGGTGTCCAATTATCACGTATGGTAATATTGGACGAGCCTTCATCTGTATATAGATAGAACCAGTGGTTCGGATCGTGAACGTACGATGGTTTGGCTATGTCGCGCACAACGTTCTCGGTAATCATTGTTCCTGGTTGGTTGCCCAAGGTATAGATACCGGCACAATCATACATGTGACGGGCATAGTCGTACACCAAATTAGCATGGATACGATTGTCTTTCATACATACCAGATCCCGATTCCAACCCCATCCTACGCTGATTCCCGTGTAGGATACATTGTGAATGGTGTTATGGTCGATGTTGATACCTAACACATAGCCTGCAGCTATCGCCACACATCCCCAGTCTTCATTGGTAACATCATTGAAGAGTGATTGTTCTACGATCTGGTTGCGACATACGACTCGTTCATCTGTAGGCGTATAGGGCAAATGTGTTTCCAAGCCTTCTGGTGAAAATGATCCACAAACGAATCCGTTCATGGCGATGTCCTCGAAGCGGCAACGCGTCGTAGTACCACCCTTGCAACCATAAACGTAGTCAAGTCCACTTCCACCGATGTGAGTGAATACGCAATGGTCGAAATTGATATTCTCCCCAAAATTTACGGTAACAGCGGCAGAAGCTCGTCCAAGAAATCCCTGATTGTCCAACTTATGATTATTCTGTCTATCTATCTGTGGACGAAGTTTATAGGCTTCCGTCAAATACATGCCTGCCTGCAAGGGTACATGTCCTTTCTGTGATGGACGCATCCACGTGGTATAGGCAAACTCGATGCCGCGGAATGTCACATTGCGAACGGGCCGCTCAGCAGTTCCCACCACCTCAACGACAGATTCCAAAACTGGCACAACCACCTTTGCGGTATTCATATTTTCGTCGGCTCGAGGCATATAGTATAGTTTCTGCTTGCGATTATCATAGAACCATTCTCCAGGCTGGTCAAGCAACGCGAGTGAATTGGTTAGATAGAACGGTGACGGATGTCCTGTATTGGGAGTCATCGGTGACGGCCAAGGATGTTCAAACTGTATCTTTGCCTCAGGATTATGGAAGGTGACTGCTGCAGAGTCGCCATCAATCCGGATATCTTTGATGCGAAGATTGCTAACGCACCACATCTGATGCAACACCATCTCTGGATAAGGACTTGCCCATTGGTTGTAGCCTCCTCGTAAAAGTGGAGCAACTGCTTTTTTCGGCACCCATAACACACGGTTCTTTTTGTCATAAGTCAGAATGCGGTTCATCTGTTCATAGTCACTTACATCACGTGCACGGACAGCTTTCCTTCCATTAACCCATACCTGTCGGAAATCGATGGGGCATCCGTTAAAGTCTGGCACATCTGCCACCCACAACTTGCCTGCTTTCTTCCAACCGGTGATAGGGATACCACCACTGATTACCGCACCATCGCCTTCAATGGTCAGTCCTTCATCCTCTGGACGAATCCGCAATGGTTCATATAAGTGGTAGATACCTGCTGTCAGATGAATCGTTGCATGATGACACTTGCCTAAGCGCTGCATCTCACGTGCCTTGCGTACCGCGTCAGCAAGCGATGAGTCAGGGGTAATGGTGATTTGTGCCCCTGCAGAACTAAACGATAATTGTAATAGAATTAATGATAAAAGAATTCGTATCATAGAATGGGCTTTCATTTCTATTTGCTTACATTCATCCAGACGGTCATATCGGTCTTACCGCGATTGTCCCACGCATAGTATGGAATTAGACGGATATTCGCCTTCAGCATCGGCATCGGAGATACCTCCTGATAGAGTTTGTCGTTGTTCCACGCTTCATGCAGTTCGCCATACGCTTCGCCTTCGAGTGCCACGAAGGTATGACCGTCGATAGTCATCGGCACTTCTTTGAACTGTATGCCAGCAGGAATGATGATGTCGTTGATGTCGATACCCTCGGTGTCGTTACTCTCCAGGCAGTATACCAACGGTCCACGCATAACAGCCACCTGGTTCTTTGCTTCCTCTACAAGCGGGTTGGCTTCCATTAAACGAACGCGCATAGGCATATCGATAGTGATAACGTCACCTTTCTTCCATTTGCGGGTGACGGGCACATAACTACCAGCTGTTACCTGATTGCCGTCGATGGTTGCACCATCAGCCCATCCAGGAATATGGATCATGACTGTTGACAGGTTCTTGGCACGTTTGATGGTGAGTGTCACCTTTCCATCCCACGGGTAGTTCGTTGTCTGTTCAACCTCAAGATCTTTCGTACTGAGCGTATTTTGCCCGAACAAGTTCACCCACAAGGTATCGGCGCTCTGAGCATAGGCGTATTCCTGTGCCTCGCAGAGTGTACGCAAAGTGTTCGGCGGACAACAGAAACATGAAATATAGCGTTGACGCTCTTTCGGCCATCGCATGGTATATGGGAAATTGGCAGTACGACGGAGTGCCTCTGTATAGAAATAGCGTTTTCCATCAAGAGAAACTCCTGAAAGAATACCATTATATAGCTCGTTCTCTATATTGTCGATATATTTGGCATCGCCTGTTGTTTGGAACAGTCGCCAAGAGAACAACAGCTGACCAATCTGCGCACATATTTCATTGTGGGCAGCTTCCTGGGGCAGTTGGAACTGTCGCCCGTAAGCCTGATGAATTTGCTGAATAGAAGGCTGGTTGTAGGTGGTACCATCAGGTGAAACTCCATCATAAAGAGCACCACAACCACCCATGATATAAATTTTGTGATTGACTATATCATCCCAAATGCTGCTGAGGTTTTTCATCAACTGCTCCTCGCCGGTCTCTGCAAAAAGGTCTGCAACACCAGCATAGAGGTAATTGGCACGTACAGCATGTCCCATAGCTTCATACTGTTGACGGAATGGTATTCGGTCTTGATTATGGTCCTCACCATTCTTCACGCTGTCACGGATGGCGATAAGTCCCTCAGCTAACTCTAAATATTTCTTGTCACCTGTAGCGCGATACAT
>CADBAP010000133.1 GCA_902792685.1 uncultured Prevotellaceae bacterium | reverse complement strand
GTTCAGTATTTGAGCGCAAATATACACAAAATAATTGATTTCACCTAATTAAAAGAAGAAAAACAGTAGGTTCTATTTGAAAAGTGCTTAAAAAGACCCGTTACAATTTTGGACCACGTCTCTTTTTCTTCTTCTGCATTCTCTTTTTGTACTCTTCCTCGGCAGGGTCATAGATCACGGGGGGCGGTTCTGGTGATCATTTTGAAATGAAAATTTGCCCTTCGGTCAATTTTGTCACGACTCATCAAAGAAAAAGTGAAGTTTTCTTTGAATTCGCTGCTCCAAAAATTGACTAATAAGCGAATGAAGATAATAACGTATTTTTGCAGCGTAAAAATGTGTATTACCACAAAAAATCTCTGAAAATCATGGAATTTAGTCGTAAACTTTATCTTCAGAAACTTATCAAAGCAGATGGTACGAAACTTAAACATTTAACAGAACATTTCCTCCAGTTTCATCTTCGGAACTGGAGGTTTTTGATGGATTGTGGGACTTTTGGGTTTGTAATCTGAAAAAAATGTTTACCTTTGTCGGCAGAATAAAAATTTAACGTATAGAAAGTATATGGAAAATCAGGAGAAAATGAATGTACAGTTGCCGGAGAATGCATTCCGTGAGCTGAAAGAAGGCGAAAAATATGAGCCGATTATGAATCCTCGTCAGACGTTCCCAGAGGTCAATGCGTGGTCGCTGACGTGGGGTGTATTGATGGCGGTATTGTTTTCTGCCGCTGCTGCCTACTTAGGACTGAAGGTCGGACAGGTGTTTGAGGCTGCCATCCCTATCGCTATCATCGCCGTAGGTCTGTCGGCTGCCACCAAGCGCTCGAAAGCTTTGGGCGAGAATGTGATCATCCAGAGTATCGGTGCTTGTTCTGGTGCTGTTGTTGCGGGTGCTATCTTCACCCTGCCGGCTATCTATATCCTACAGGCGAAGTATCCGGATATGACGGCCGACTTCATGAAGATATTTATTGCTTCGGCATTGGGTGGCATCATTGGCATCTTGTTCCTGATACCTTTCCGTAAGTATTTTGTCAGCGACATGCACGGCAAATACCCGTTCCCAGAGGCTACGGCTACTACGCAGGTGCTGGTGAGCGGAGAAAAAGGCGGCAGCCAGGCTAAGCCGTTGCTCATCGCCGGTCTGGTAGGCGGACTCTACGACTTCATCGTTGCCTCTCTGGGTTGGTGGAATGCAGAGTTTACCACTCGTGTGGCTGAATTCGGACAGACTATTGCCGACAAAACGAAACTGGTATTCAAGATTGACACAGGTGCTGCAATTGTCGGCTTAGGATATATTGTAGGGTTACGCTATGCGTTCATCATCTGCATGGGATCATTTGTTGTATGGTGGCTCATCGTTCCAGGGATGTCGCTACTCTTCCACGATACCGTTTTGAATATCGGTGGTACAACTGTTACAACTGCTGTTGGCGCGATGAGTCCAGAGGAGATTTTTTCTACCTATGCTCGGAGCATCGGTATCGGTGGTATCGCGATGGCGGGTGTCATCGGTATTATCAAGTCGTGGGGCGTCATCAAGAGTGCCGTAGGCTTGGCAGCGAAAGAGATGAAGGGAAAGTCGGATGCGACTTCTGTTGACACGGGTGAGGGTGTTCCTCGCACACAGCGCGACATTTCTTATAAGATTATCGGCATCGGTTCTATTGCAGCTATCATCATCACCTTCATCTTCTTCTGGTTAGGTGTGATGCACAACCTGCTGTTTGCCATCGTTGCCATACTCTTGGTAACGGTTATCGCTTTCCTCTTTACCACAGTCGCCGCAAACGCTATCGCCATCGTGGGGAGCAACCCTGTATCAGGAATGACGCTGATGACGCTCATCCTTGCCTCCGTTGTTATGGCGGCCATCGGACTGAATGGCTCTGGCGGTATGGTAGCTGCATTGATCATGGGTGGAGTCGTTTGTACGGCATTATCTATGGCTGGCTCGTTTATCACAGACCTGAAAATCGGTTATTGGTTAGGTACAACACCTAAAAAACAAGAGACGTGGAAATTCTTAGGCACGCTCGTTTCTGCTGCTACCGTTGGTGGTGTCATCATGCTGCTAAACAAAATCTATTCTTTCGATCCGAATGTGGAAGGCTGTCTGGTGGCTCCGCAGGCCAATGCGATGGCTGCTGTCATTGAACCGATGATGAACGGTGCTGGTGCGCCTTGGGTGCTTTATGGTATTGGTGCCTTGATAGCCATCATCCTCGACCGCTGCAAGGTGCCCGCTTTGGCATTTGCACTGGGTATGTTCATCCCCTTACAGCTGAATGTGCCGTTGTTGGTCGGTGGTGCCATCAACTGGTTTGTGACCACCCGTAGCAAGGATGAAGCAAAGAACAAGGAACGTGGTGAGAAGGGTACGCTCATCGCCAGCGGTTTCATTGCCGGTGGTGCCTTGATGGGTGTCGTCAGTGCTTTGCTGAAGTTTGGCGGTGTTGATTTTATGTTGGCTGAATGGGTCGCAAACCCACTGTCGCAGATCGCATCTTTAGCCGCTTACATCTTGCTGATCACCTACTTTATCAAGGCGACGAAATAACTATGAGGCAAATTGAACCGATCGCTCATTTCCGTTCTCCGTTTACTTCGAAGTTTGGGATTCCCAGACAAAGCGGATTGGTGGAGACGCTTCGCGGACGTATCGTCTTCACACCAGCTTTCCGACACGAGGAGGCGATACGCGGATTAGAGGATTTTGATTATATCTGGTTAATATGGGGGTTTGAAAATGAAAGGAGTAAGGAGTCAGGAGTAAGGAGTCAGGAGGCTTTAACCGTTCGCCCTCCACGTCTTGGCGGAAATGAAAGGGTAGGGGTGTTTGCTTCCCGTTCACCGTTCCGTCCGAATGGATTGGGACTTTCATCGGTTCGGATTGCCAAAATCGAAAACGGTGAGATAGAAGTGTTGGGGGCTGATTTGATGGACGGAACCCCCATCTATGATATCAAGCCCTATGTGCCGTATGCCGATTCTCATCCGACTGCTCGCGGCGGTTTTACAGAGAAACGGGAATGGAAGAAGTTGGAGGTGGAAATACCTGAAGAGATACAGTCTCTGTTCTCGTCAGACGACTTGCAGGCATTGATTCAGACGTTAGAACAAGACCCGCGTCCACATTATCATCATGACCCGCACAGAGTTTACGGGATGCCATTTGCCGGACATGATGTCAAATTCCGCGTGGAAAATAACAAATGTATTGTGTTAGTTCTCGATTGATTCGACTTTGGGTTTGTTGGCTGGAGCCACAGAAATGGGTTCGACAGTTTTCTGTTCTGATGAACCTTCGCCCGTGTTGCCGGATGAA
>CADBAP010000132.1 GCA_902792685.1 uncultured Prevotellaceae bacterium | reverse complement strand
GGTGGTTTGGGTGTTGGGTTTGTCGGTTGCGGTTACAGCAGAAATACCGGTGACGCCGACTTTCAACTCTTCAAAGCCATTCAGGGTAAGATCGGTGAGATAGACATCATTAGAGCCGATGCTGTTGAGACGCACGACGATGGGCTGCACTGACTGCGGAATACCGTAGGCCACGAAATCGACTGTAAATATGCGTTGGTCGAAGGTGACATTCTCGGCATCGTGCCACGCGCTCTCACCCTGATATTTCCACTGCATTTGCAAGGTAGAGGTCTTACCGCCTCCATAGCAGTCGGACCGCATCTCACTCAGGCTGGGCACGGTGAACTCGATATATCCCCCGCTCTTGGCCAACATATAGGCGCCCAAGGTGCCACCTCCGTAGAGTGCACCTATCTTCGTTGGATAGTTGCCGCTCTTACCATAGTAGGCAGGCTGCAGTTTGTTGGAAGCATGGGCATCACTGATGTACTGCATAACCTTCGTTGCAAGCGTTTCATCCTGGAACAGGTAGTCGTCGATCAGCAACTGTTTCTGATAGTTCTTGCCGCCAATCGTCGTCACCTCGTTGACATCAACCAGCGTACCATCGTTGACAGGCAACGTTTCTAACTCGAAAGCCGGACGCTCCCAACCTGCCTCGTAAGCTCCATAATCAGGAGCTGCGCCAGCATAAGGCAACGTGATGGTGGTGGAATAATCGTCAAGCCATTTCTCAGTATTCTTATAGTAGTAGTCTTTGAAGATATCCTGGCAATAGAAGTTCTCGATGGGCGTTCCCTTGTCCTCGAAGATGCTGCCCACTTTCGGACGAGCAAAGTTCAACGGCAGTTCACCATTGGCCTGACGGGCACTAAGAGCCGTCTCCATAGAGATATCCACAAACTCATCGTCGTAGTTTGGCCAGTCTTTTGCAGATATACGGATATAATCCTTGCCTGTCTTGGGGTCTATTCCCTTACCCATATTATACTGCGGTGACACACCGAGGATATCCTGCCAGTTGGTGTATTCTGAATCGGGCCACATATCACCAAAACGGTGGTTGGCCTCACCTGGATTGAACCCTAAACAGTTGCGAAGATGAAATACGGTGTTACCAATCATCTCCACATCGCAGTTGAAACGGAAGTTCACCTGTTTGTTGTTGAATGCCGTACAGTTGATAATCCACGTACCCTCGTCGTGATTGTTCTGGTCGAAACCATGATAGAGGTTATAGGCAGCCACGCAGTTGGTGAAGATATGTGCTCCGTAGGAACCACCCTTGCCATCAGCAGAACCGCCACTCTGTTTGTTACCACCCTGTTTGAATCCGTTGCCGTTAACACCAATACTACCGTCTTCAAGGTATCCGTTCCAGATGGCCCAGCAGTTATCAATCAGACAAGGATAGATAGCATAGTATAGGTCCCAGCCGTCGTCACTATTCCCCCAGCAGCGGTCACCGTGCCACTCGTTACCTGGACCAGGATAGAGTTTGTTGGCGAAGCCGTCAGCATTGCCGCCATGCGCCTGAACATCGTAGTTGTAGTAGGAGTCGCAGTTGATAATCTGATTGTAACGACCATAGAGGAACTTCGGATTGCGGTTGTTGCCGCCGTTGCCGTCTTTGTCGAAACCTAACTGCAATCCCGTATCGCCGCAACGATAGAAGTTGCAGCGCTCAACAACACAATACGAGGCTTCCAGTTTCATACCACTATCGGCACTCTTTGTGATATCGATGTCACGCCAGTACCAATAGTCGGCATTGGGGTTTTGTAAAACACCACGAAACTGTTTGGCGGCATCGTCACCGGTATGGGGCTGTTTGGAAAAATCAAATACGGGGTTCGCGGCAGGTCTTTTACCCTTTTCCGTATCGTAGCCAAATACGCAGATGCGATGGTGACGGTTACCGCTATGGCGCACGTTGATCAGGTCGCTCACCTCATAAGTGCCAGCCTTTACCCAAAGGGTGTCGCCTGCCACCAGATTCTCGATGGCGGTCTTGATATCCTCGCCTGGCTGAATATCCAACTGACGGGCGTTGATGGTGTTGGCATAAAGAGCCAATAAACAGAAAACAAAAACGTTCCTTCTCATACAAACATTACTTTATTTGTTGTCCCAAAGTGTTGTAACGGATACCGTCCTTTTCGATGACGATGCGACCGTTAAGAATAAACTTTTGAGCAGCCATACAACCCTCCTTATTGAGGGAAGGAGCATTGATGCCGGTCGTGGTGCCCACAGGGGCAGCTATGCCGAAGCCACCCATCATATTGGCAGCACGGACGGTATAGCCGTCAGCAGAACCGCTGACCACAAAGCTGTTCTCTGTGCCATCGACGATAGCCACGAATTCGCCATCCTTCTCAATGAGGAAGGCCTTCGCCTTGCTATCGGTTGTCCAAGAGAGGGTGTTGCCCGTCAACTCACAAGCGGTGATGACAACCTGCTTGCAATCCTTATCAGGTTGCCAGTCAGGATATACATTACGCAACTGAAAACGGTCGGTTTCATCGGCTTTCAAGATGGTCTCTGCCGTACGACTGGGTGAACCCTGAAAGGTCAGCACGTTGCTCTCTGGACTTACCACATCGCCCTGTTCGTTCATCGTGTTATACTCATAAAACTCAAATCCCGGCTCTCCACTCTGAACGCCCTTGGTTCCCACACGCAGCGTGTAGTCAATGGGCTTCGTTACAGCATAGCCGTCAGCTGCCTTTCCGCTCGTTTGGTCATTGCCGATGCGTTTGGCGGCATCTTCCGACAAGGTAGTATTCAGGAAAGCTGCTCTGGGATGTACTCTCCATCCCCGACCGAAGTCCCAGGTCTTTGATTTACAATCCACATAGCAATCCATGAAGATATAGCCGTGTCCACCGATGTCGTCGAAGTTCTCACCGATGGTATAGGGAGCAGCGATATGCGTGTCGCCTTGATAGTCGCCTTGCTTTGGTTTGCGGTTGACGCACATCAGTCGGCATTTGTTGAAGAACACATCTCCACGACCACAGATATAATCAACCGTGCCCTGAAACTCTGTTGTCTCGAAATAAAGCTGTCCGTTGTCCGTATTAGAATAATAGGTGTCTTGCTTGGATATCAGTCGCAGATTCTTGCCGATGGAGTGATGTCCCTTATCCATGATGGTAGCAGCCTGACCATCGTCACCACTATAGTTGTAGTTGTTATGAATGGTAAAGTCCTGCATATACGTACCGGTTCCCTTTATAACGATAGGAGCCGTTCGGCTGACACTCGCCATTGTTGGGGTGATGGTAATGGTGACACCCTCGGTGCTCTGACCGATGACAGACACATTGTCCACCATGATGGTATCACGACCATAAGGGTCGGCTCCTGATTCGGG
>CADBAP010000131.1 GCA_902792685.1 uncultured Prevotellaceae bacterium | reverse complement strand
ATGTCCGAATGCTCCACGATGTCAGCAACCAGTTTCTGAATTTTTTCTTCAAGTATGATTTCCTTTTGTGATTTGTTTTGCATAAGCATATAAAAATGGATAAAAGTGTATGGCCATTTCCATAAAGGAAAGACCATACACGCGTAACTAAATGATATTATATTCTGAACAGATTAGTACTCAGCATTCTGTGGGTCAAACTCTGTCCAGCCACGGAGCCAGTTGTCATTGTTTCCGAAGGCGCCGATGTAGCTGACTTTCTCGAACCATGAAGAGAGCAAAACGTCGGTGAAGCTGGCAGCTCCTAGCAATGGCGAACCGCTCTGTGGAAGGTACTGTACACCAGAATAGATGCCCGAGGTGAGCATCAAGTCGGAGATGCTCTGGAATACCTTGTTGCCCGTCTGCGACTTGAAGAAGGTGCTGCTGTAAGACTCTTGATTGGCGTCAATCACACTCTTCTGCACAGCATCGTAGAGATTGTCCTCGTAGCGTTTGTTAGCATCACTACCCGTCACGCCCATGCCGGCAAAGAAGATGTTCTGTAGCTTCAGGTTGCCAGCCTTTGCCACATCCTGTGTGTTACCCTTTTCTGCATCCACAATCAAACCTACAGGATAGCCTACGGCCACGGAGTTGAAGCAGGCCAGCTGGCTGCTGCGGCGAATCTGCATGGCACTCTGGAATTTACCGAGGGCAGAGCCGTTCTGAGGGAACACCTTGCCACCGTTGATATAGTCGGGTGTGTTCTCAAAGCCGCCACGTCCCATAGGGCCAATGAAGGTCACGTTGGAGAATACGGCAGAAGTGAAAGGTTCGGTGAGTGAACCGTCGGCATCGTTATCGCTCTCAAAACCGTTTGACTGTGAGGTGTCGGCAATGCGCGGGTCGCGGATGGAGAGCGCATACTGCACCTTACCGTTGTAACCGTTGTCGGTATCAAACTCATCATCCCAACCATTATAGGCCACCAGGTAACGGCAGTTGACATTGCCACCAAACCATTCGAAGGAGTCGTCGTTGGTGTAGCTTATCTGCACGTGGTCAATCTGTGTGCCAGCACCTACGCTGCCCAATGTCAAACCGTTGATCTCCTTATCCTTCTGGAAAGGATAACCTGCAAATTCTATACGAACGTATGAGAGCACACCGCTGTTGTCATTGGCATCATTGCCACCGTGTTTCGTGCGAGGACCACCCTCAATCTGCTGACCGAGCACACCCTTGTTGTTTGTACCGCGTCCGCAGATGACCAGTCCTCCCCAGTCGCCAGGCTTGCGGTTGCCCTTTGCCTCTGCTGAGGTAAAGACGATAGGAGCAGTCTCTGTACCCTTGGCGTAGAGTTTTCCACCTGGCTCCACGATAAGTGAAGCGGCAGAAGCCTTCTCGCCCTTGATCACAGTACCTGGTTCGATGGTCAGTTCGGCACCATCGGCTACGTACACCCATCCCTTCATCAGATAGACACCCTTCTTCAGCGTCTGCTTTCCTCTAAAGATAAACTCCTTATCACCATTACCGATGACGTTTCCGTTAGCGTCATCCTTGCCGTCTGCGCTGAAAGTGAGGTGGTCGCATGTCTTGATACTACCATCCGTGCCCCATAGATAGGCCGTTTGTTTCTCATCACCATTGTTCACGTCATTGTCTTTGCTGCATGACACCATGGTCATCGCCAGGGTAGTGGTCATCATTGCCACCGAAAGAAAAACTTTTTTCTTCATTGTTTTTATTGTTTGTTATTTCATCTTGCAACCCGGCCTTTCCGAATTGCATTGCAAAGGTATTCACAATATGTTTCTACTCTGTTACGCTGATGCTACGATTTTGTTTCGTAACCAGATTGTAATACTGCCAGATTTCTTTTTAGAACTGGAAACTAGCCGAGAATTGTATATTGCGCCCGGGGCAATAAGAGCGCGTAATCTGTTCGATTTCCCCTTGTGGGGTCTTTTCAAACTGCTTGAGCTGCACCTTTTGTGCCAGGAGGTCACGAACGGAGAGACGAAGATCGAGACGACCGATGCGCTTGGCAATGTTGAAGTCGAGCTGGTGGCGAGGCATTTCGTAACTGTCGGGGACGCGTATCTCGGTGTTACCGGTTCCCACGCTACGTCCTACACCAATCAGGCGCTTGCCAATCACGTTGTAGAGTAAGGAAGCCGTCCATCCCTGCATCTGCTCTGCTTTGCCGGGAATTTGGTTGCTGTTGAAGAAAAGACCCACATTGACCAAGTAGGGCGACTGTCCTTGCATTGGGCGCGATTCCTCCTTGCTTCCATCAGGGAAAGTGACGTTGCTCTTGATCCATGAGGCGTTGAGTGAGAGAGAGAGGAACGGCAGACGCATGAAGTCTAGCTGTTTACGAATGTCGAGTTCGACGCCATAGTTGTTGGCTCCCTCTGCGTTGAGGTAGGAATATACAAGGTCGGTGCCACCAGCCACAGTATACGTCCACTCGATAGGGTTGCGGAAGTGCTTATAGAAGAGTGAGAGGCTTACCACCTCACCCGCATGAGGATACCATTCCCAGCCAAGGTCGAAGTTATCAATATAAGTGGGTAATAGATTGTGATTGCCTTGCACGTTGCTGGCAAGATCGAAGTCGTAATAGACACTGGAAGAGAGTTCGCGAAACTCAGGGCGGTTGGTCGTGCGACCGTATGCCAGACGCACCTGCTGCTTGTCTGTAAGGTGGTAGGCAAGATTGAGCGATGCGAAGAGGTCGTTGTAGTCATAGAACGTAGAAAGAGGCGAAGGCTCCTGACGACGGGTGTTGGAGATGAGTTCTGTACGTACATACTCAAATCTAACACCACCATATATGTCAAATCGTCGGATGGGGAGTTTTGCGCTCACATAGCCGCTGCCCTGTGTGCTTCGGGCAGAATAGTTGTTGCTCCAGTCGATGAGCTCGTGCCAACTGATGCCATTCGTATTGGTCGGCGAACCTGTCGCACCATTGTCCATGGTCAAGATCATTGGCAGACCTGTCTCTGTATCCCAACCATTAAGTGACCTGGGCAACTGGCCACCCTCATACTGCAACGTCCATTGACGCGTCTCATAAGTTCTGCGACGATGCTCGGCATAGGCACCGGCAAAGAGGGAGGGTGTGAACGAACCGAAAGCAAACTCGTGCTTCCAGTTGGCAGCCGCCGAAAAAATGTGCTCATCCAGTTGGGACGTTTCCCGATTAAAGTCGTTCAGGTTGTCTATCATGAAACGGCCTTCTTCTTCCATCATGCTGTATCGCCTACGGTTGGGCAGATGGCGATTGGCGTACGCATAGCCAAGACTCCAATCAAGTTTGTCTGCTTCTGATGGTGTATGTTTGCCGTCCAACTGAACATTATAGGTGAGTCTTCGCTGGCGGTAATACTCTGCCTGACGCACATGGTCGCCCTGCGCATCAAAGCCATCACGATCCGTGTAACGATCCTTACCCAAGTGATTGAGAATCTGTTTCAATTCG
>CADBAP010000130.1 GCA_902792685.1 uncultured Prevotellaceae bacterium | reverse complement strand
TATGAGGAAAAACTTTTTCATTTCACGTGCAAAGTTAGACGATGCTGATTTGTCAGCCAAAAGATTTAATCTTTATTTTTATTCTTTAAACATCTGTGGTGGGTCTGTACTGAAAAGGAAAAGCGTTCTGGACTTGTAGGTTTCGCCAGGTCGCAACACCGTTGAAGGGAACTGAGACAGGTTGGGCGAATTGGGGAAATGCATGGTTTCCAGACAGATGGCCGAACGACGTGGATACTTAACGCCATTCTTGCCTACCTGGTTGCCTTTCAGTCCGTTACCAGTATAGATCTGTATAGCTGGTTCTGTGGTATAGACAGACAGCGTGCGTCCGCTCTGTGTGTCGTAAACGATAGCTGCAGGACGGTTGATATTTCCTGCATGGCGCAGTTTGAAGCAGTGGTCGTAGCCTCCCGTCACCTTCAGCTGGTCGTAGTCTTTGTTGATACGCAGTCCGATCTGTCGCGGTTTACGAAAATCCATCGGCGTATTCAGTACCTTTCTTAATTTCCCTGTCACATTTTTGTTGGCATCATACTCGGCAAACTCCTTGCTGTCGATCCACAGATGTTGGGATTCAATACTACGGGCGAGGTCACCTGAGATATTGAAAAATGAGTGATTGGTCAGGTTCAACACGGTAGGTTTGGTGGTTGTCGCCTCGAAATCGACACCCAGTGCATTGTTATCGCCCAACGTGTAAGTGAGTGTCACCGTCAGCTCTCCAGGGAATCCGTTTTCACCGT
This sequence comes from uncultured Prevotellaceae bacterium, assembly GCA_902792685.1. Taxonomy (GTDB): domain Bacteria; phylum Bacteroidota; class Bacteroidia; order Bacteroidales; family Bacteroidaceae; genus Prevotella. Next base: position 2,863 of record CADBAP010000130.1, on the reverse strand, counting down.
CTGGCGATACGTAGCGCAGCACCAACGTTTGGGTACTCACCTTCACGACATCCCACACACGATCCTGGAAGCCTGGCTTGCCGCCATGCGAGATTACGCCCTTGCCACTGTCCTGCAGGTCGTAGCGTTGCCCGTCTAACGAAAACGATGGTCCGATGATACGCCCCACATACCTGCCGACGGTAGCTCCGAAGTTTTGTCCTTGCGTATGGTAATCCGTTACATTGTCATACCCCAACACCACATCCTCCATACGTCCGTTCCAATTGGGCATCACCAGCGATACCAACCGTGCGCCATAGTTGGTGATACAAGCTTCCGCTCCATTGTCGTTGACCAAGGTATAAAGTGCCGTTTTCTTGCCGTCGATGGTCTCTTGAAAGCGCTGCGGTTCCAGTCCTGAACGGGTTTTCTGCTGTGCCAATATAGATAATGGCACCAACAGCAACAGCATCCATCCGATGATTCTTTTTCCTTTCATGTCTCCATAGATTTGTTTACAACAGGCAAAGATACGATTAAATGAGGACAATACAAAATAAAATGCCAAAAAAAACACCATTTCATTTGCGGATATCATAAAATGTTCATATCTTTGTCATCAAAATAGAGTACACAGTTAAAAACACGAATAAAATGAACAAAGTAAAATTCCTATTGATGACGTTGGTGGTGGCATTGCTGGCATCATGTGGTACGTCAAGAACGGTGCCTATCACTGGGCGTAAGCAGAATCTGCTGGTGTCAGACGAACAGGTGCTGAGCCTCAGCAACCAAGAGTACACCAAGTATATGCAGACAGCCAAGAAATCTACCGATGCTGCAAATACTGAGATGGTCAAGCGCGTCGGTCAGCGACTGGCAACGGCAGTAGAGGCATACCTCTCACAAAACGGTATGGCTGCAGAATTAAAAGAGTACAGCTGGGAATTCAACCTGGTACAGGACAAGAGTGTGAACGCGTTCTGTATGCCTGGTGGAAAGATTGTTGTTTTCGAGGGTTTGCTCCCTGTAACTCAGGATGAGGCTTCACTTGCTGTGGTTCTCGGACATGAGATTGCGCATGCTGTAGCGAAACATTCTGCAGAGCGCATCAGCAATGAATACAAGAACCAATATGGTACCCAACTGTTGGGTGCCGTTGCAGCAGGTGCAGGTGTGAGTGCAGATATCCAGCAGATTGGAGCATTGGTTATCAGCTTGGGCGGTAAGGCGTTTACCTCTGGCTTCTCACGCAAGCAAGAGAGCGAGGCCGACCACATGGGACTCATCTTTGCAGCGATGGCAGGCTACGACCCACAGACGGCTACGGCCTTCTGGCAGCGTATGGCAAGTGTCTCTGGTGGCGGCAGCAGCTCCATCTTCAGCGACCACCCGTCTGACGCCACACGTATCAAGAACATTCAGGGATGGATGCCTGAGGCCTTGACTTACTACAAGCCTCCTACGACGACGAAGACAACCACGAAGGCAACCAAAACCACGAAGACCACAAAGAAAACCACTTCAACCAAGAAAAAGAAGTAAAACAGAAAACCATGATTGAATATTTTGCAGCACATCTATGGCAGGCATGGGCGCTGGTAGCACTCATCTGCTTGATTTTGGAACTGACCAATGGTGACTTCTTCATCATGTGCTTCGCCATCGGCGGCGTTTGCGCAGCAATCGCGTCAGCCTTTACCGACAGTCTGATTGTACAGATATTGATATTCGTCGTCTTCGCCCTGCTAAGTCTGGTGTTCGTGCGGCCGAAAGCCCTGAAATACCTTCATAAAGGTGAGGACTCGCGACTGAGCAATGCCGATGCCATCATCGGACGCGAAGGAAAGGTATCTGAGGACATCCCTGCCGACGGTTTCGGACGCGTTCTCATCGACGGCGACGACTGGAAGGCCTGCTCTACAGATAATGAGGCCATCGCAAAAGGTACCAAGGTGCGTGTGGTGAAAATGGAGAGCATCATCATTACCGTAGAAAAAATCTCTTGAATTAAGCATTAAGAATTAAGAATTAAGCATTAAAAATTATGACAACACTTTATGGCGTACTGATAGCCGTTGTATTACTGGTTATCATCTTTATCAAGAAAACATTAGTTATCATCTCACAGTCTGAGACGAAAATCATTGAGCGACTGGGTAAGTACTATGCTACCCTGAGACCAGGTATCAACATCATCATTCCGTTTATCGACCGTTCGAAAGAGGTTGTTGCCATGCGTGGCGGACGCTATGTCTATACCAATACCATCGACCTGCGCGAGCAAGTGTATGACTTCGACCGCCAGAACGTAATCACAAAGGATAATATCCAGATGCAAATCAATGCATTGCTGTATTTCCAGATTGTCGATCCGTTTAAGGCCGTCTATGAAATCAACAACCTGCCTAACGCGATTGAGAAACTGACGCAGACCACCCTGCGTAACATCATCGGTGAACTGGAACTCGACCAGACATTGACTTCGCGCGACACCATCAATACGAAACTGCGCGCAGTCCTCGACGATGCAACCAACAAATGGGGTGTGAAAGTAAACCGCGTAGAGTTGCAGGACATCATGCCACCAGAGAGTGTGCTCAACGCTATGGAGAAGCAGATGCAGGCTGAACGTAACAAACGTGCTGCCATCCTCACCAGCGAGGGTGAGAAACAGAGTCAGATTCTACAGTCTGAGGGTGAGAAGGCTGCCACCATCAACAAGGCTGAGGCTCAGAAGCAACAGGAAATCCTGCGTGCTGAAGGTGAGGCTCAGGCTCGCATCCGCAAAGCTGAGGCTGAGGCAAGAGCCATCGAAGTAGTGACAGAGGCTGTCGGCAAGTCCACCAACCCTGCTAACTACCTCATCGCACAGAAGTAC
>CADBAP010000129.1 GCA_902792685.1 uncultured Prevotellaceae bacterium | reverse complement strand
GTTGTCAAACAGGTGATGCCCCTGTATATATAAATAGGTGGTCTTGGGAGTGACACCCAATTGTTTGATTTCATCCTTCAGCGCCAGGTAACTCTCTTTGGCATCAGGATGTTCACGCTGAAACTGTCTGACGCGTGTATCCACTTTCCGTCGGACGTTGACAATCGTTCGCATGGGGTTGTCTAAGTTGATGTTACCTGTTTCTATCACCTTGTTGAAATCACTGATGGTAAACTCGCCGTACAATCCTTTCCGATAGTGCCAGATGTTCCAGACAAACAATGGGAAGATGGCCTCCGAATAGAGTGTAAGATATTCTACAAAATCGAAGATCGGACGGTCGTTGAGCGTAACGCCCACACAGATGTTATGCAGACTGGGCGCATAGCACTGCATGTTCTCAATGGCGTAAGCATAAGTGTGGAACACGTATGGGTTGTTGATGACCTGTCGTGACTGGGCTGTTGTACCTTGCAGCAGATAGTCGTAATCGGCATCCACGCAGGCAATCATATCCTTGCCCACTTTCTGCGACAGGAGATTCATCAGTACCGATTTCTTCCCTTTCGACAAATCCTTCTTCGACGGGAGCATCACCTCAAAATAGCGCGTCTCGTCTTCGTAGCGGCATAGGACTGTTCGCCAGAAATACACATCGTCGTAGCTCTCCACGTATGCTACGATTCTCCTGCGTGCCGACTTGGAGTTCAGCCGGTTCGACGCTTGGATATAATCCGATGTCAGGTTGTCTTTCAGGCGATTGCTCATGCTTTAAAAAGTAATATCCGACACTTCTGTCACGTGTTCCATCCAACCGTCCATGATGACAGCTGGAGAGTGGGTTGTGAGGATAATCTGTACGTTGGGGTTCAGTTCCAAGATCAGGTCTATCATCTGTTTCTGCCAATCGACATGTAAACTAGCTTCCGGTTCATCCATAAACAGCACATACGGTTGCTGGTCTTCCACCAGTACCATCAATAGAATGGCCAGAATCTGTTTCTCTCCGCTCGACAGCTGGTAGGGCGATAGCGTCTCGCCAACCTGGGAGAAGCGGATTTCATTCTCTGTGCGTACAATCTTTTTTCCCGTAGCAGAGAACAAGTCGTCGATGATGTCCTGAAAATGTTTCTTTGGCTCGCTGAACTTCTGCGCTTCTACAGCTGATTCCGGCTCTCCGCTCTGCAGGGCTGCGATGATGCGGTTGCCGATATTCACCTGATAATCAAGGTATTTACGTTGGAGCCGGAACAACAGCCAGTCTAAGTCGCTGAAGTATTTCATATCCATCTTCTCCATCGTATCACGCTCAACCACCTGATGGTCAAATGAACGGATCACATCGAAGCGAATCCATTTGGCATCAGCAGGGAACACCTTCAGGTGCACACCCTTCAGCATGTGACTGGGAAACTCGCCACCCTGCGTCAGTCCCTTGATGACTTTGTTCAGGATGGTACTCTTACCGACACCGTTGATGCCACTCAACACGTTGACGCGCCTGTCGAGATCCCAAACGATATGCTTGCGTCCTCCCCACAGCGAGTCGATCTCTATCTGTTCAATGTATTCTGCGTACTTTTGCATGACTCTGTTTTTAGTTACTTCACCGCAAAAATACAAAATAATTTAGAAATCATCACTCTGAATGCACAAATATTTATAATTTTGCACCCGAAAAGTCGATAATTGTAAATATGGATAGCAAAAAACCATTATACGCACATCTTAGTATGTTTTTCGCCTGCGCCATCTGGGGCCTGATGTCACCATTGGGCAAAGACGCGATGACGCACGGCTTAGACGGTATCACAATGGTATCGTTTCGTGTGGGCGGAGGTGCCATCTTGTTCTGGCTACTCTCGCTGCTGCTGAAACACCATCACTCATCACCTACCACCCATCACCCATCACCCAACCTCCGCGACAAATTCCTGTTTGCAGCTGCTGCCGTATTCGGACTGGTGTGCAATCAGTGCTGTTTCACTATCGGCCTCTCCATCACCTCACCTGTCAATGCCAGCATTGTCACCACATCGATGCCGATCTTTGCGATGATCCTGTCGTTTTTCATCCTGCGCGAACCACTGACCTTTAAAAAGGTAGGTGGTGTGTTCGTCGGCTGTGCGGGGGCTGTTACGCTGATTCTGACGAGTGTCACAGCAGCCAATTCCAAAGTGGGCGACATCCGCGGCGACCTGTTGGTGTTGGGCGCGCAACTCTCTTACGCACTGTTCCTGTCGCTTTTCAATAAGTTCGTCAGGAGATTCGATATCATCACCGTCAACAAATGGATGTTCCTTTGGGCAACCATCATGATCTGGCCATTTACCATCTGGCACATGATTTCCGATATCCAGTGGGCTATGGTGCCTGCGCAGACGTGGCTGGAGACAGCCTATGTCATCGTCTTCGGTACGTTCATTGGTTACATCCTCGTCATCAATGCTCAGAAGGTGTTGCGTCCGACGGTTGTCAGCATCTACAACTACGTACAGCCGGCAGTAGCTGTATCGGTATCGTTGCTCACTGGCATCGGAGTCTTCAAATGGTCACAGGGGCTGGCAGTTATGTTGGTGTTCGCAGGTGTCTGGCTCGTTACCAAGTCCAAGTCTCGCAGGGATATGGAATTGGAAAAGGTAAAAAAGTAAAAAGGTAAAAAAGTAAAGCAAGGAGCAAGGAGCTAGTTAATTATGAATTAAGCATTATGAATTATGCATTGTAAACGTCATATCATTGTTCCTGAGGGTGTCACAGAAGTACTGTTGCATGCCTGCTGTGCACCTTGTTCTTCGGCGATTGTGGAATGGCTGATGCAGCACGATATCCGTCCCACCATCTTCTATTATAACCCTAATATCTGGCCGCGCGAGGAATACGATATCCGCAAAAACGAGAGCAAGCGTCACGCAGAGAGCTTAGGTATCCAATGGATTGATGGCGACTACGACCACGAGCGTTGGCTGAAAGAGGTGCAGGGATTGGAAGGCGAGCCGGAACGGGGAAGCCGTTGCCTGCAGTGTTTCAAACACCGTCTGTTGGCTACAGCCCTGTTAGCCCGTCAGACGGGTATCCGCGTGTTCACGACCACTTTGGCATCATCGCGCTGGAAGAGTGTCGAACAAATCACAACGGCTGGCGAAGCAGCGATGCAAGCGGTGCCCGACACGCTCTTCTGGGCACAGAACTGGCGCAAGGACGGACTGAGCGACCGTCGCAACCAACTCTTAAAGGAATACGGATTCTATAACCAGCAGTATTGCGGCTGTGAGTTTAGCGTCAGGAAATAACCTTATTTCCCACGGACCTTTTCTTTGAGCTTCTTCCACAAGGACGTTTTCCTGCGAAGAATCACAAACGAAATCCAAGTACTCAGAATCGTCAACAGACAGCCTGCCGTCCAATAGACGATAGGCTCTTGTATATAGGTGACGCCATAGGCCAGGATGCCTACAGGGAATTGCAGCAGGATATAACGGGCAACCTTTCGCGACATCCCATAGCCGTATTTGAAATGCATGGTGACGTACAGCATCATGAAGTCAATTACGGCACAAACCAGAATGGCAATACCCACTCCCGACAGTCCATACTGCAGGTAGAAGAAAATCGTCAGCGCAACATAGAACACGGCATAGGC
>CADBAP010000128.1 GCA_902792685.1 uncultured Prevotellaceae bacterium | reverse complement strand
ACAAACATTCACCATCCCAGTCATGCCGGTTTCTTTCTTGAAACACTTGCTGAAATACTTCGGGTCGGAGAAGCCGCAGGCATAGGCAATCTCTGAGAAAGAGTATTTGCTCTTGACGATGAGCTGCTGGGCACGTTCCATGCGGATTTGTCTGAGGAAGTCAACGGCACAACCTACGCAGAAGACCTATATCCATATATCCATGATAGCAACAAAGCACACTTCCGTACCTATACCATCACAGAAAGGTATCTACATCACCCAGGGGCAAAAAGGTTGTGATAAAGTAAATCACCCAGCTTTTCGTAAAGAACAAACAAAAAGGGAGCCGAAGCTCCCTTTTATGTTTTCTACTTTTGGTGTCATTACTTCTTTACGTATTTTACGCCATTGAGCACATATACACCTTTGGGGAGGGAGTCGAAACAATCGGCAGGACCCACGTAAGCCCCCATCACAGTATAGATGTGGTCAGTCTTAAGCAACTGTCGAGGTGTAACAACAGGAATATCCTCGATGTGAGTGGAAACATAAGTCTCACCTGCAACACCTGCAGCAGGTGTAATTTTGACAGTTTGCTGAATATCTGCATCAGCAGAAGAGGTTGAAACCTGAAGGGTAATCTGCTGACCGTCAACAAGATACTGATGACGACTTTCATCATAGTATGACAGCGAACGATAACTGAGTGGGATATGAACCGTTTGCTCTTCACCAGACTCAAGTTCCACACGCTTGAAACCGACAAGTCGCTTGTTCAAGGTTCCGAAATTGCTGTCGCCATTGAAATCGGCATACACCTGAATGACGTCAGCCCCCTTGCGGTCGCCCGTATTCCTGATGGTTACCGTCACCTGTCCGTCAGCTTCATTGGTTGGTTTGGTTGCCGAAGCATCCTTGTATTCGAAAGTAGTGTAAGACAATCCGTGACCGAACGGGAACTGCGGTGTACCCTTTTGCTGTTTCTTTGTAGCCTTACCATAATACATATAGGTATAACCCCAGTCGTCGATGTTGTACTCCATCAATCCGTTGGAGCCGTTCTTGCCCAGCTGCGACTCAGAAGCCTGCGGCAGTTCGTTGACGTCAGCATACCAGGTAGAAGTCAAGTGTCCGCTTGGGTTGATATCGCCGAAGACAGCATCACAGATAGCCTGTCCCTGAGCCTGTCCTCCGTACCACGCTTCTAGAATAGCGGGCACATTCTTGATAGCTGTGAGATCAAGTGAAGAACCACTTTCCAAAACAACGATAGTATTCGGATTTGCATTGTGCAGCGCATTAATGACATCTGCCTGATTGCCTGGCAGCGTGAGTACCCAACGGTCGTGGCCTTCTGTACCAGTCTCGTGGGTGTCTGGTTTGCTGAAATCGGTACCGCCGAGGAAGATGACATAATCAGCTTTCTGTGCTGCTGCAACAGCACGTTGAATCATCTTGTCGGTCGCTTTCTCGTTAACCGTAGCGCTGGTCTGCACCATATAGAGCGGTCCCTGTGTCTCAATGGCAGGAATCAGTTCCTCATCGGGATTCATAAAGTGGAAATACTGGTAGTTACCCACATAGCTGTTGGTACCGCCAAACTTCACATACAGGTCGTGTGTACCTTTCGTGAGAGCCTGTGCATCGGTATTGAGGTCGGCAGTAATGGCTGTCCACTTCGTCCAGCTGCCTGTATCCTTGTTGTCAACCGTCAGGAAGGGTTCGTTGTCTTTGTTGTCAAGGATGAAACTAACTGTACCAACACCCGTATTCTTGGCAGCACAAGACATCTCGAACTTCGTACAGCCCATTTCTCCGAAATAGACATCCTTGTACAGGAAGATGTCGCCAGGAGCAGTATTCTCCATGTAGCCAGCCCCCTTGTTGTTATTAGCAGCACCACGCTTCGACACTACAGCCTCGCTGAAAGGCACAGCGTTCAGCGAATTGGCCACCTTTGCGTCAGCCAGTTCGAAGTTCATCTTCTTCGAGAAAGCCTGAAACGGCGTCGTCGTATAGGTAGGTGTACCGCTATAATCGCCCAGCATAATCGCGTTGGCATACGGACCGATAAGTGCCACCTTCTTGTCTGCAGCAATCGGCAGCAGGTTGCCATCGTTCTTCATCAGCGTCATCGACTCCTGAGCAGCCTTCAATGCCAATGCCTGATGAGCCTCCGACTCGATATCGCTCTCTTTTACATTATTCCAAGGGATATTTACATACTCCTCGTCGAACTCACCCAATGCGAAACGGGTTGTCAGCAGTTCGATGAGTGCTTCATTAACCGTTTCTTCTGTGAGGTTGACATACTTCAGTTCGTCTTTCTCCTTGTATTCATTTGACAAAGCATTGCGCAGCGCACGCTGTAGGACGGCAGAAGAACTATACTGTTCGCAGTTGGAATTCAAACCGGCATTCAGACATAAAGCTGTAGCGCGAGCCTCCATCAACTTTTCTGCATCGGTAGCATTCTGATAAGGGTCCTTCCATTCCGTTGCCCCCGTAGCAATCGTTCCTGCAGTATAACTGCCGAAATACAAGTGCTTTGTGGCACGATACACATCACTAACGGCAGCACAGTCGCTGGTGACATAACCACCGAAGCCCCACTCCTTGCGCAGGATGTCGGTCAGCAGCATCTTATTACCGGAACAAGGCAGTCCACCCTTTCCATCCTTGGCTCCTACCCCCGCAGCATTTTTCGCATTGATATCATTAGAGATAGCGTTATAAGCCGACATCACACTCTGCACATTGGCATTACGAACGCACATCTCGAAAGCGGGCAGATAGTATTCGCGCATGTTCTTCTCCGTCACAAACGAAGTAGTAGAGTGGCGCCCTTGCTCGTAGTTGTTGGCAGCAAAGTGTTTGGCACAAGCCACAATCTTAAAATACGGATTCGTGGCATCCTGTTCTCCTTGGATACCCTTTACGAACTGCGTAGCCAGCACACCACATAGGAACGGGTCTTCACCGTAGTTCTCCTCTTCGCGTCCCCATCGCGGGTCACGAGCCATATTGATGGTTGGCGACCAGACATTCAAACCAATCTTCCAGCCTTTCACCAGCGAGTTGCGCTGATTGGTCCTAAATAGATGGTACGCGCGAGCCTCGGTAGAAGTTGCATCAGCACATTGATAGATCAGTTCCGGATCCCATGTGGCCGACATTCCTTTCGACTCAGGAAACGAAGTGGCATTACCCATTCGGGCATAACCGTGAATCGCTTCGTTCCAGTACTGGTAGTGAGGAAGGATAATCACACCATCACGTGTCACCTGATCGGTAACAACCGAACCAAACTGTCCGGCTTTCTCTTCGAGCGTCAACGCATTGACCAACAGCGTAGCACGTTCGCGGAACGTCTTACTTCTGTCGAGCCAAGGATACTTCTCGATGTCTTGCGCTCCTGCTCCCAGCACAACGGTCAGCAGCAACGCCATTAAAGTAGTTGTTTTCTTGTTCATTTGCTTTTGGTTATTTTATTTTAATTGCAAGTTAAAGTAGCATTTTTACTTTTCATCTGCAAAGATACCTTATTTTAAAGAATAAGCAGGTGGAATTATTTGCAGAAAAGGGGGAATAATCGTCTTTTTGCCTTATTCCACCTTTCACGCTAATTATTCCACCACGCGTACCTTTTATGAATATACCTTTGCGCCAGAAACATTTAGTAACATAAAAAACAACAAAATGAAAACAAAAA
>CADBAP010000127.1 GCA_902792685.1 uncultured Prevotellaceae bacterium | reverse complement strand
TTATCTCGACAAAATCAGAATCAATCTGTATAATGCGGGCGTCTATTTTGCCAAGAAGAATGATTTTGCAACGGCATACGACTACTTCGATGCCTATTTAGACTGTGCCCGTCAACCCCTCTTCACCGATTACCAATATGCGGAGGAAGATGTGATGATGCCAATAGCAGCCTGTTGGACAGTTTTTTGCGGTCGTTCGCTGGGTGATGCGGAATTGACGTTGAAATACCATCAGTTGGCTGAGAAAGACGATGCACGATTGGTGTATGTGCTGCAATATGAAGCAGAAACCTATGCGTCGATGGGGAATCGGGAAGATTATCTGAAAACCTTGAAAAGAGGTTTCGAACTGTATCCCACCTACGACTATTTCTTCCGTAAACTGATGAGAAACTATTGGCACCAGAAAGACAATGATACGGCGATGCAAATGGTCAGCACTGCGCTGGCTGTTGATTCGACCAATCGTGTTTTCCGCTTTGCCGAAAACCGTACTTTGCTCAATCTGGGAAGGTATGATGAATGCATCGAAACAGGCAAAAAACTGCTGGCACAGAACGACTCGATAGCTGAAGTCTATTTCACCGTCGGCCTTGCCTATTACAATCAGGCTGTCAATAAGGAACTTGCGATGAATGGCAAGAATGCCAAAGAACGCAAGACGGCACGTATGGAAATGAAGAAACTATATGAGCAAAGTCTGCCGTATCTGGAGAAATACCGCAAGATGGCACCAGAACAGCAAAACAAGTGGCTTACACCTTTATATAATATATACCTGAACCTGAACATGGGGAAGGAATTTGATGAAATCATTAAAATCCGTCATGAACGAGAAAATACGAAAGAAACTGGGCATTAGTGAGCTGAACGCCATGCAAGAGGCTGCTGCTGATGCCCTTTTGCATACCCATAAGGATGTGGTCATCTTGTCGCCGACAGGTTCCGGCAAGACGCTGGCATATCTGTTGCCGCTGGTTGAACGGCTGAATCCGCAATCCGATGAGGTGCAGGCTGTCGTTGTGGTGCCTGGACGTGAACTGGCCTTGCAGAGTTGCACGGTGCTCAAGGAAATGGGCAGCGGCTTCAGGGCGATGAGCCTATATGGTGGCCGTCCCACGATGGATGAACACCGTGAGATGCGTAAAATCCGTCCGCAAATCATCTTTGGTACACCGGGACGCTTGAACGACCATATCGCCAAAGGCAACCTGTTGACCGAAGAGGTGAAATGGCTTGTCATCGATGAGTTCGACAAATGTCTGGAAATGGGTTTCCATGATGAGATGTCCACACTGATGGACAGTCTTCTGTATTTGGATCGTCGTGTGTTGTTGTCGGCTACAGATGCTGACGACATTCCACATTTTGTCAATATGGGACGCACGGTGAAAGTTAATTTCGCCGACGAGGAACAGGTGCCTGAACGTGTGAGCGTCTTTCAGGTGAACAGTCCTTCCAAAGACAAACTCGACACCTTGCGGGCGTTGCTTTGTCAGCTGGGCAACGAGAGCAGCATCGTTTTCCTGAACTATCGCGACAGCGTGGAGCGAACAGCCGACTATCTTCGTCAGAACGGTTTCTCCCTGAGTATGTTTCATGGTGGACTCGACCAGAAACAGCGTGAGGATGCCCTGTATAAGTTCAGCAACGGCTCGGCCAACGTGATGGTCTGTACCGATTTGGCAAGTCGCGGATTGGATATTCCTGATATCAAGAACATCATCCATTATCATCTGCCGGAGTCAGAAGATGGCTATATTCATCGTGTCGGACGAACCGCCCGTTGGGACAAAGAGGGTAGGGCGTTCTTCATCTTGCATGCCGACGAGCAGATTCCCGATTATGTGGATGCAGAGATTGCACCTTTTGCCCTAAATGAAGCTCTTTATGATGCAAACAAATTGCAGATTCCCCAGCCACGCATGGTAACACTTTATATCGGAAAAGGCAAGAAAGACAAACTCTCCAAGGGTGATGTGGTGGGTTTTCTGTGTAAGAAAGGTGGCCTGAAATCCGAAGAAATCGGTAAAATCAGCGTCGAAGAGCGCTTCACCTATGTGGCTGTCGTGCGACAGAAACTGCGTCAGGTGCTGAAAAATGTGCAAGGTGAGAAAATCAAGGGTGTACGAACTGTATTCGAAGAAGTGCGATAAAGTTACATTATCGCTGCCTGAATCCCCTTTTGCTTGACGTAAAGCATGAAATAGAGTGTATTTTACTAACTTTTTGCGCATTTGCTTGCCCATATCAAAAAAAATTCGTAATTTCGCAACGTCTTAGAGAACATCGAAAAAAGTAAATAATAACATTATAATTATTCAGTTTAAAACATGAAGAAGTACAACTTTAATGCAGGTCCGTCAATGCTTCCACGCGAAGTGATTGAGAATACTGCCAAACAGATTTTGGATTTCAATGGTTCTGGTCTTTCTCTGATGGAAATCAGCCACCGTGCAAAGGATTTTCAGCCCGTTGTTGATGAGGCTGAAGCATTGATCAAAGATTTGCTCAGTGTTCCTGAGGGCTATTCTGTTATCTTCCTGGGCGGCGGTGCCTCCTTGCAATTCACACAGGTTCCTGCCAACTTCCTGATGAAGAAGGCTGCATACCTGAATACTGGTACGTGGGCAAACAAAGCTATGAAAGAGGCCAAGCTCTATGGTGAGGTTGTTGAAGTTGCTTCTTCAAAGGATGCCAACTACACCTTTATTCCGAAGGACTACACGGTTCCTACTGATGCTGACTATTTCCACATCACCACGAACAACACCATTTATGGTACAGAGATTCGCAAGGACCTCGATGTGAATGTTCCACTGATTGCCGATATGTCTTCAGATATCATGAGCCGTCCTGTTGACGTCAGCAAGTACGACTGTATCTATGCTGGTGCTCAGAAGAATATGTCTATGGCGGGTGTAACGGTTATCATCCTCAAGAACGATAAGATTGGTAAGGCTCCACGTGAGTTGCCTACGATGATGAACTATGTTACCCACGTTGACAAGGGTTCTATGTTCAATACACCTCCCGTTGTACCTATCTACTCCTTGCTGGAAACCATGCGTTGGGTGAAGAAGAACGGCGGCGTAGAGGCTATGGACAAGCTTGCTCAGCAGCGTGCTGACATCGTCTATGGTGAAATCGACCGCAACAAGCTCTTCAAGGGTACTGTTGCCGAGGAAGATCGCTCACTGATGAACATCTGCTTCGTGATGAACGAGGAGTATGCTGAACTGGAGAAACCGTTCTTTGAGTTTGCTACTGAGCGTGGAATGGTTGGTATCAAGGGTCACCGTTCTGTGGGTGGTTTCCGTGCTTCTTGCTACAACGCACAGACCATCGAGGGTGTGAATGCACTCGTAGCATGTATGAAGGAATTCGAAGCTAATCACTAAAAATTGAGAATAAAGAATTATGAAGATTCTTGTTGCAACAGAGAAACCTTTTGCCGCAGCAGCTGTAGAAGGTATCAAGAAAGAAGTGGAAGCAGCAGGTAACGAACTCGTTCTGCTGGAGAAATATACAGAGAAAGCACAGTTGTTGGCAGCCGTTGCCGATGCTGACGCGAGGTTCGTGCTGGTGCTGGTTACGACAATATCGACCTCGCTGCAGCTACCGCTCATCACGTAGTCGCTGAGAACACACCTGGTCAGAATGCCAATGCAGTTGCAGAGCTGGTATTCGGCTTGCTGGTAATGGCTGTTCGCGGTTTCTATAACGGTAAGGCCGGTTCAGAACTGCTGGGTAAGAAGCTCGGTATTCTGGCTTTCGGTAATGTGGGTCGCAATGTGGCTCGCATCGCCAAGGGCTTCGGAATGGAGGTTTATGCTTATGATGCCTTCTGTCCTGCTGACGTGATCGAGGCTGCTGGTGTACACGCTGTAGCTAATCAGGATGCTTTGTTCGAAACCTGCGATGTGGTTTCACTCCATATCCCTGCAACTCCTGAGACGAAGGAGAGCATCAACTATGCGTTGGTTAACAAGCTGAAGAAGGGTGGTGTGCTGGTGAATACAGCTCGCAAG
>CADBAP010000126.1 GCA_902792685.1 uncultured Prevotellaceae bacterium | reverse complement strand
ATGACCATGTACGACAACCACTTCACCACCGTTCAGTGGTGTATCGTACACGAAGGACTCTATGATGCAGGCCATCAGAAAGGAAGCCGAAGCTATGCCAGTCAGTGGGGCGGCTCGCCTGCAACCTATCACCATAACCTGTTGGCACATAACTACAACCGTAGTGCCCGTTTGAATGGTGCCACCAGTACGACCGAAGACCGCAATGTTTTCATGGAATATTTGAATAACGTCAATTATAACTGGGGCAAGAAGAATTCCTGTTATGGTGGTGAGAACGAGGCAGGCACCTACAGTTCGCATGAGTGCAATTTCGTGGGCAACTACTATAAGCCTGGTCCCAGCACCCCCAACAGCAGCTATTTCATGGAACTTTCAAAAGCACGTAGCGGGAAAACGCTCAGCGCGAATCCTTCCAGATGGTATTTTGCTGATAATGTCATGGAAGGCAACAGCACCGCTACCGCCAACAACTGGTCGGCAGTCAATAATAATACGACCTATACGGTGGATGGGATGAAGTCGGAGGAATGGATTTATCCGTCACCCGATTACACCCGACTGGCAAAATGTAAAATTGATGACTACGATAAATACAAGACGCCCGTTGAGACGGCCGAACAAGCATACGAACACGTATTGGCGAAGGCTGGTACCATCAATCGTGATGCTACAGAACTTCGTATTGTCGATGAAGTGCGAAACAAACAGGCACAATATAAAGGTACGACACTGAACAAGGCGGGATTTATCGACAGTCCTGCTGATGCAGAAGGCTGGCCCACATACGCTGCTGCCACTCCTTATACTGACAACGACCACGATGGTATGGATGATGCGTGGGAGACAGCCAACGGCTTCGACCCCACGAATGCTGACGACCGCAATGTTGTGGCTTCGAAAGAAGGCTATACGGCACTGGAAGTGTTCCTGAACAGTCTGATGGGTGAGAAGATTGCCATCATCGCCACAGGTATCCAGAATCTGCAGGCCGATAATACGCTGACAGACACCGCTATCTATACCCTCAACGGTGTGAAAGTAGGGCGTATGCAGGGGGCTGGAATCTACATTGTCAAGGAGACTTATGCCGACAACAGCGTGAAAACACGCAAGGTGCTGTGGAAATAAAAAATCAAATTTTCAAGCTCAATATTAGGTAATTACATAAATAATCCGTAACTTTGCACCCCAATTTTGAAAGGAAACATAAAAATATAGAAAGAAAAGATGAAAGTAACATTTGAAAATCCAGACAAGATCAATGGTCTGATGACGCTGACCGTTGAAGAGGCTGATTACAAAGAGGAGGTCGAGAAGACCCTCAAGAACTATCGCAAGCGTGCCAATATTCCTGGTTTCCGTCAGGGACAGGTGCCAATGGGACTGATCAAGCGCCAGTATGGTGCCAGCGTGAAGATGGATGTCATCAACAAACTGTTGGGGGAAAACCTGCAGAAATATGTTGTTGACAACAAGATCCAGATGCTCGGTCAGCCGATGGCAGCAGAAGGACAGGAAGCTGTTGACCTCGAAGGTGAGGCTCCATACGTATTCAAGTTCGACATTGCTGTGGCTCCTGAGTTCAAAATCGAACTGAACGATTCAGATAAAGTCACCTATTATAATATAAAGGTGGATGACAAACTCATCGACCAGCAGGTTGAGATGTTTGCCAGCCGTGCAGGACACTACGAGAAAGCAGAGAACTATGACCCAGAGCAGCGCGATATGCTGAAGGGCGACCTGCGCGAACTCGACGAGAAGGGTAACACCCTCGAAGGTGGTATCGAAGTAGAGGCTGCCGTGCTGATGCCGCAGTACATCAAGGAAGAGGCTCAGAAGAAACTCTTCGACGGTGCCAAGTTGGGCGACATCATCACCTGGAATCCTCGCAAGGCCTATCCGGAGAGCGATGTAGAGGTGAGCGCACTCCTGAAAATCGACAAGGAGCAGGTGGCTGAGCACACAGGCGACTTCTCTTATCAGATTACAGAGATCTCCCGCTTTGTGAAGGCTGAGGTCAACAAGGAACTCTTCGACAGCATCTACGGTGAGGCTGCCGGCATCAAGGACGAGGCTCAGTTCCGCGACACCATCGCCAAGGGTCTGAAAGCACAGCTCGAAGGCGACGCTGACTTCAAGTTCATGCAGGATGTACGCAAGTATGCTGAGGACAAGGTTGGCGAACTGACCTTCCCGGAGGCTCTGCTGAAGCGCATGATGATTCAGAACAACCAGGACAAGGGCGAGGAGTATGTAGAGAAGAACTTCGAGGCAAGCATCAAGGAATTGAAGTGGCACCTGATTCGTGAGCAGCTGGCTGAGGCCAACGGCGTGAAGATCGAGGATGCAGACGTCAAGGATGCAGCCAAGGAGATGGCTCGTGCACAGTTTGCCCAGTATGGTATGAACAACGTGCCCGATGAGTATATCGAGAACTATGCCAATGAGATGCTGAAGAAGCGTGAAACGGTTGACAATCTCGTAGAGCGTGCCATCGACCGCAAGCTCACATTGGCGCTGAAAAACGTGGTCAAACTGACCAAGAAGAGCATCTCTATTGATGACTTCAACAAGAAGATGAGCGAATAAAATAGATTTTTTCGAAAAAAAACTTCTATTTCATTAGAGGTTATCGACTTTTTTTCTTAACTTTGCATAAGACAAGTAAGAAATCAGGCCGATAGCCTCTCTTTTTTTAATAGAAAGGAAACAGAAATGAACGATTTTAGAAAGTATGCAACACAGCATTTGGGAATGAACAGTATGGTATTGGACGGCGTCATCAGTTCGCAGGCCCAGTACTTGAACCCGTATATCTTGGAGGAACGACAGTTGAATGTCACGCAGATGGACGTCTTCTCACGATTGATGATGGACCGTATCATCTTCCTGGGAACACAGATTGACGACTATACCGCCAACACCTTGCAGGCACAGCTCCTGTATCTCGACTCCGTTGACCCAGGAAAGGATATCTCCATCTACATCAACAGTCCTGGCGGCAGTGTTACTGCCGGCTTGGGCATCTACGACACCATGCAGTTTATCAGTAGCGATGTGGCTACCATCTGTACAGGTATGGCGGCATCGATGGCTGCCGTGCTGCTCGTCAGCGGACAGGAAGGCAAGCGTTCGGCGCTCACCCACAGCCGCGTGATGATTCACCAACCGTTAGGTGGTGTGCAGGGTCAGGCTTCCGATATCGAAATCGAAGCCAAGGAGATTCAGAAGTTCAAGAAAGAACTTTATACCATCATCTCCAACCACTCGCATACACCTTACGAGAAAGTATGGCAGGACAGTGACCGTAACTACTGGATGAATGCAGAGGAGGCCAAGGAGTACGGAATGATTGACACGATTTTAACGAGGAAGAAGTAACGGATGGCAAGAAATATATGTAGTTTCTGTGGTAGAGACGACCATGAGGTCAGACTCATGATTACAGGTCTTCATGGCTATATCTGTGACGACTGTGCACAACAGGCTTACCGTATTGTTCAGGAGAACCTGGCTGCAGAACCAAAGAAGAAAGGAAAGGCGCGTGGTGCAGGCAAACTCGGCAAGGTGCCCAAGCCGAAGGAAATCAAGGAATATCTGGACCAGTATGTCATCGGACAGGATGATGCCAAGCGGTTCCTGTCGGTAGCTGTATATAACCACTATAAACGCTTGCAGCAGCCGGTGGATGCCGATGGTGTGGAAATCGAGAAGAGCAACATCATCATGGTAGGCTCTACGGGTACGGGCAAGAC
>CADBAP010000125.1 GCA_902792685.1 uncultured Prevotellaceae bacterium | reverse complement strand
GTAAAGATTTTCTTCATAATCATTAAGTTTTTAATTGTTAGTATTATTGAATAATTCTCGTTATTCTATTATTATTTATTGTTATTTGGCTACAAATGTACGAATGTTTTTTAATTCTGCAAATAAAAATGGAAAATATTTTGCCGTTTAGTGTCTATTTAACACAATATCAGGGTTCCACACGCGTATTTTGAGGGTATGTTGGCGGGTTTTATCGATGCTGTACTTCTTCAGCACACCAGGTCCGCACGAGCCGTTGCCCAATCCCAATACAGCACAGTCGATGCACAAAACGGTGGCATCGCATTCCTTTAGCTCATAGTCGTGCTTGACGGCAGCAATCTGTTGCGGGGTGTAATGAAGGGCGCTGAAACTGAATGGCTGATTGACAGCTTCTACGCGGAAGGTGTCGCCGTTCGCATTTTTCAGCGTCACCGCTGCACAGTCCTCATGATTGCCTGAATCCTGGGGACGCGGATAATGGGTATATTGTTCGCCGACAGTGGATTGCCACAACCCTACCCTTGTGCTCTGCTTGCGATCGGGATAGCTCTCCCAAGGTCCGCGTCCGTACCACGACAGCTGCTCGTATTCTTTCGGCAGCATGAGCATCAACCCCATTCGCGGCAATTCTGGAAGTTCTCCTTGACAATCGTATGTCTGGGTGATGATTACCGAGCCGTCGTCTTGCAGCTCCTGCGATGTCGTCACCTTGATATGTCCTTTGGCGAACTGGTATTTTTTCTGACTCACCTTTTGGCTGTTGGTATGAATATTCAAAGCCATCGGTTTGTCGGGATCTGCCGTATCAAAAACGACAACCACCTTCGGCGAATCGAGTTGGTTGATGCGCCAGTCTTTTGCCAACCAGTTTCCGAAGCCTGTATCGTTGTCGGTGGGTGCACGGAAGAAGTTTGCGGTAAGGGGTATCGCAGAAAAACTGATTCGACCTGTTGTGCCAAGTTTCTCTGTTGATGCTGCTCCCTGCAGCAGATTGTCGGCAAGGGCAAACTGCTGGGTGATGACTTCACGGCCAGAAGCATCGTTCACGGTGAGATTCAGGCGTACATCCTGCTTGCGGTCGTAACGGAAATTGCGGCAGGAAGTGATGACGGCAGAATCGCCAGGCGCCACTTGTGGCACCGTGAGGGTTCCTTGCTGCTGTTCCTGTCCGTTCTGCTGGAGGCTGTAGCTGATATGGTAGCTGTCGAGTGTTGTGTGGTGGTTGCGGTTGATGACATAGATATGATCTTTATGCCGAGCAAACTGTACGGGTGCATAGACATGCTGTACTTCTGCCAACTTCGGTGTCCACTCACGGAAGCTGCGCACCACGCCATTCAAACAGAAAGCCTTCAAATTGGGTTTGTCACCGAAATCGCCACCATAGAGGATATTTGGTCGTTTAGGAGATTGGTCGTTTGGTCGTACAATCCCCTGATCTACCCAATCCCAGATAAATCCACCCAGCATACGGGGGTTGCTGTATATCTCGTCCCAGTATTCCTTGAAATTACCCAAGGCGTTGCCCATACAATGTGCATACTCACTGGTCATAACTGGCCGCGTGTCGTTCTGGCGTTCAGCTATCGACAGCAGATGTTCCCAACGGGCATTCTCTGCACGTTCCTTGTCGCTGCCTTCAGCGATGCCAGGATTCAGGTATTCTTGTTTTACGCGCGGATAGAAACGACTCATCACGTCGACACAGGACGGGTCGGTATAAGGAAACGTTTCCTCTGTCCATTTGTTATCGTTATCGTTAAGGTTAAGGTTATCGTTAAGGTTAAGGTTAGGGTTATCGCTAGGGTTGAAATACGGTGTCTGTGCTCCTTCGTAATGCACCAGGCGTGTAGGGTCGAACTCATGCAGCCAACCAGCCATCATCGCGTGGTTCATCCCATATCCGCTCTCGTTGCCTAAGCTCCAGAAGATGACCGACGGGTAGTTCTTGTCACGCTCTGCCATCCTTACCGCTCTGTCAAGGAAGGCATCGGCCCAATCGGTTGTCGAAGCCAATGTGCCGCGAAGTCCATGCGTCTCACAATCGGCTTCATCCATCACGTAGATACCAGCGCTGTCGCACAGTTCATACCAACGGGGCACATTCGGATAATGCGACAGACGAACAGCATTGATATTGGCCGCCTTCATCATGCGGATATCCTGCTGCATGCGTTCTTCTGTCATCACACGAGCTGTCAGCGCATCGTGTTCGTGACGGTTGACACCACGCAGTCGTACGGGGCGCCCATTGACCAACAGTTGTCCTTTGTGAACGGCTACCCATCGGAAACCGATTTTCTGCTGCACCTGTTCAACGGTATGGTGCAACGAATCCTGCAGCGTCAGTGTCAGCGTATATAAATAAGGTGTCTCAGCTGTCCATTCTCTGACCTGATCGACACGGGCTTCCATACGGGCAAACTTTCTTTCGCCTCGTTGTGGATACCACTCGTTCATGCGGGAAGCCTTATGCTGAAGGTCAAGGATTTCCTCCGCAGCTGCCGAAAGGGTACCATTCAAGGCAACCGGCTTGTGATCGGCATCATGGAGTGTCGCCACAACCTGATAACCTTTTCCGATTTCCTCACCGAACACGCGCAGTTTTGGGGAGATCTGAAGGAGATAGGAAGGGCTGTCGGCACTAGCAAGACCTGTCGGGCGAGGTTGCTTGCCTTCGACGGGAACTGTCCTGACGGCGAAGTCAGACAGGCGAATATCGGGTGTATGATACAACAGCACATCGCGATGGATTCCGCCAAAGCGCCAGAAGTCCTGGTCTTCCAAATAGGAGCCATCGCTGTATTTATACACCTCGACAGCTATCTGGTTCTCTCCTTTGCGGATATAGGGAGTGATATTAAACTCGCTCGGCTCCATTGACCCTTGCGAATAACCGACCTTCTGTCCGTTTATCCACACATAGAAAGCACTCTGCACACCCTCAAAACGAAGGAAGGTCTGCCCTGCTGCCCAATCATCCGACAGCACGAAGTTCCGTCTATACTGTCCTGTCGGGTTGCGCTCCTCGTAGGTTGTCCAATCTTTCTTCGGTTCAGTCATCACACGGGGAGGGTCAATCTTAAACGGGAACCCTGCCGACACATAAATCGGTGTGCCATAACCATTCACTTCCCAGTTGGCAGGAACAGCAAGTATCTTCCAACCGCTGTCGTTGAAGTCGGTACGGTAGAAATCCACGATGCGCTCGTCAGGCGTCTTCGTCCAACGAAAATGCCAGTCACCATTGAGCATCAAGAGCCTGTCACCTTTCCGTTCTCCGAACGGCAGGAAATAGGCTCGCGCCGGTTCGCGATTGATTTGCAACACATGATTGTCCTCCCATTCATGATAGGTCTGGGCAACCGATGAAACAGGTATCACAGATGATAAGACAACGAGGGAAAAAAGCGCTTTCTTCATTGTATTTCGAGTTCTTTGAATTCTATATCTTGACTACTGATACGAACGGTATAGGTACCCGCATTGATTTGTGTACCCGTCGTCGTGGAAAGTATCTTGAATTTGTTGGGTGTCGGTGGGAACGTAATCTCCCGATCGACCAGTACGGCACGTTTGGAATCGGTGATGGTCAGGCGCGTCTTGACGGCATTGCCTGTGGTATTCTTGTATTTGAATCGTAACGCATACTCCTGTCCAAGACCTGGTTTGATCACAAACGACGTGCTTCCTGTCTTTACATGCTTTCCGTTCTGAGCGGATAGCGGTTCATAGACAGATGCCATCCTACTTTCGGTATC
>CADBAP010000124.1 GCA_902792685.1 uncultured Prevotellaceae bacterium | reverse complement strand
GAAAGGTGTTGCCAAACATGAAGATGTGAAATTTCCACCATTCATTGAGGTCATAGAAGATATTACAGGTAATACCAAATACCTGAACTATAATATTGCTAAGAAGTAAGAGGAAGCCCCCTCTAAATCTCCCCCCTGAGGGGGAGACTTTCGAAGAGGTAAAGAGTAATATTAAAGGAGGTCAAGCGACCTCCTTATTTTATTTCCCTGAAACGATTTTCTGGATTTCGTTGAGTTTGTTGAGCGCCTCAACGGGAGTCAGGTTGTTAATATCCAATCCTAATATCTCGTCACGGATCTGACTGAGTACAGGGTCGTCTAATTGGAAGAACGACAACTGCATGCCTTCACGCGACTCTTCTATGGTTTTTGCCGACGGTTTGCCCACTGTGCCAACTTGTGCATTGTCTGTTTCCAATTGTCCTAACACCACATTCGCCCGTTTGACAATAGAACGAGGCATACCTGCAATCTCAGCCACATGAATACCAAACGAATGTTCTGAGCCTCCACGTTCCAAACGACGGAGGAAGATAACCTTTCCGTCAACCTCCTTGACGCTGACGTTATAGTTTTTTACTCGCTGGAAATTTTTCTCCATCTCGTTCAGTTCATGATAGTGAGTCGCAAACAAAGTACGTGCCTGTGCTTTCGGCTGTTCATGCAAATATTCCACAATCGCCCAGGCGATGCTGATTCCATCATAGGTAGAAGTGCCGCGTCCCAGTTCGTCAAACAGAACCAGAGAGTGTGGCGTCACATTATTCAGGATGTTGGCGGCCTCCGTCATCTCCACCATAAACGTTGATTCGCCTAACGAAATATTGTCGCTGGCACCAACACGGGTGAATATTTTGTCCACCATACCGATTTTCGCGCTCTCTGCGGGCACGAAACAGCCAATCTGGGCCATCAGTACGATGAGTGCGGTTTGACGCAGCAGCGCGGATTTACCAGCCATATTCGGTCCTGTGATGATGATAATCTGTTGTTTCTTGTTGTCCAAGTAAATATCATTCGGCACATAACGTTCGCCAACAGGCAGCTGTTGCTCTATGACCGCATGTCTTCCCTGTTTGATATCCAGTACATCGCTGGCTTCAATCTGTGGCCGGATATAATGGTTTTCTTCCGCTACCTGTGCAAACGACAACAAGCAATCCAAACGTGCAACAGCATTCGCGTTTGTTTGAATCTGAGGAATATATTGCTGGATGGCGATGACCAATTCGTTGAACAGTCGTTCTTCCAAAGCGAGGATTTTCTCCTCTGCCCCCATGATTTTCTCTTCATATTCCTTCAGTTCCTGTGTGATATAACGTTCTGCCTGCGCCAATGTCTGTTTACGAATCCATTCTTGCGGCACCAGATCTTTATAAGTATTGCGCACTTCCAGGTAATAGCCGAATACATTGTTGTATCCCACCTTCAGAGAAGAGATGCCCGTCTGTTCTATTTCCCGTTGTTGAATCTGCAGGAGGTAAGCCTTTCCGTTGCTGGAAATTTCGCGCAAGTCATCCAGTTCAGCATGAAAACCGTTAGCGATGACATTTCCTTTGGCTACCAGTTGTGGCGGATCATTCTGTATCTCCCGTGCTATACGGTCGCGAATCTCTTCGCACAACAGTATCTGATTGCCTATGTGCTGAAGCGCTGGATGATTCGTAGCCATACAAGCCTCCTTGACTGGTTGCAAAGCCAGCAAGGCATTTTTCAGTTGAACGACTTCACGTGGTGACACCCGTCCAACAGCTACTTTCGAGATGATTCGTTCCAGATCGCCGATATGTTGGAATTGCTCCTCCAGCAGTTCACGGAAATCAGGTTGTTTGAAGAAGTATTCTACGACATCCAAACGCTCATTGATGGGCTTCTCGTCTTTCAGCGGAAACACCATCCATCGTCTGAGCAATCGTCCACCCATCGGTGTGATTGTCTTGTCGATGACATCCAACAACGACGAACCACCTTCCTGCATCGGTGCGACCAGTTCCAATGAACGGATGGTAAACTTATCAAGTCTTACATAGCGTTCTTCTTCGATGCGCGATAGGGTAGTGATGTGGTTGATATGTGTGTGTTGCGTCTGCTCCAGATAATAGAGTATGGTACCAGAAGCGATTACGCCGTTGGTCAGATGATCTACTCCAAATCCTTTCAGCGATTTCGTTCCGAAATGTTTCAGGAGCTTTTGGCGCGCACTCTGTTCTGTAAACACCCACTCGTCCATCTCGAATGTGATGTAACGGCTACCGAACCATCGTTCATACTCCTGTCGTTTGTCACGATTATACAGCACCTCCTTCGGCGAGAAGCTTCCCAACAGTTTATCTACATAGTCATAAGTGCCTTCGCCTGTCAGAAATTCACCTGTAGAAATATCCAAGAAGGCCACACCACAGGAACCCTTTCCGAAATGCACCGCTGCCAGAAAGTTGTTCTCCTTGTAGTTCAATACATTGTCGCTCATCGCAACACCAGGTGTCACCAGTTCCGTGATGCCGCGTTTGACAAGTTTTTTCGTCAGCTTCGGATCTTCCAACTGGTCGCAGATAGCGACACGCCGACCAGCCCGTATCAGTTTTGGCAAATATGTATCAAGGGCATGATGTGGGAATCCTGCCATCTCTGTCACATCACCAGAACCTCCGTTATTACGTTTGGTAAGTGTGATACCAAGTATTTTCGAAGCTGTGACAGCATCGTCACAATAGGTTTCGTAAAAGTCTCCACAACGAAACAGCAGCAAGGCATCAGGATACTGATCCTTGAACGAGAAAAACTGCTGCATCATTGGGGTAAGCCCCTTTTCTTTCTTTGCCATTTATTTCAGAACCTTTTTGCCGTTGATGATATAGATACCCTTTCTTGGATTCTTTATCTTCATGCCTTGCAGGTTATAGATGGCATCCGCATCAAGCGTTACCGTCTGTACGGTTTTGATTCCTGTTGTCACCTTTTCATAGGTAAAGATAATCGTCGCACCAGCAAGCTGTTTGTTCTTACCATTGGCATCGTTATCAATGGTGCTTGGCTGTGTCTTATCATATGCAGAAATCAGACTGTTGTCGAAAGTCAGCACTATCTTCTGAGCTGCACGGAAGCCGTCGGTGGTACTCGATACATTACTGGTTCCGGCTGTTCCACCAGGGAATTTCACAGGACTGGTAAGCACGCTTGTCTCTGCATCATCGATAAAGATACCTGTCATCGTGATGCTGCGGTCAGCCAATTGGGAAGTATTGTTGCTGTGTCCGGAAATCGTGATACCTGTAATCACATAGCCTTCATTGACCGTAAACACAATCTGGTCGTTGTTACCAGTACGGATCTTTCCTGCAGTATTGGTCAACTCACCGTTGGCACCTGCCGTATAGCATGTTCCAGTTACGGTTGCCTTATCCTCAGAAGGAGTCTTCAATGTCTCTTCACCCGTTGATGGCGGATCTAATGGTGTGGCTTCAGGAGCCGTTGAGGTGACATGAGTCTGATACGTAGCACGATCAATGCCCAGTTTCTCTGCCAAAGAGTAGGAGAGGTGAGGAGGCTGGTTGTAAGATGCATTCTGCCAAGCAACGGCCATACGGTACTGATGGTCTTCCAACAGACAAGGCACCTTGTAATCTGTTTCCTGCGGTGTAGAGAAAATCATCAGTTTCACCGTAGGACTAGACCAATCGGCTTCATATTGCCACATGATGAGTTCCTCGCGCCAGTCGCCTAAGAAGTCGGCTTGCAGACAAGGTGTTGCCTTTGTGGTGTTACAACTCTGCGGACTTCCATAGTCAGCAAACTCCTG
>CADBAP010000123.1 GCA_902792685.1 uncultured Prevotellaceae bacterium | reverse complement strand
ACCTCGTCGGCGGTATATTCCATTCCTGTGTTGAAGAACTTCACCTTGTCGCCCTTGCGAATGATGCCGTTTTCAATTTTGAAATAGGCGATGATTCCTCGGAAGGAGTTGAATACGGAGTCGAAGATCAGCGCTTGTAATGGTGCGTCCTTATCACCTGTTGGTGCTGGAATACGTTCGATGACAGCCTTCAGGATATCCTCAACGCCTTCGCCTGTTCTTCCTGATGCCCGTATGATCTCCGAAGGATCACAGCCCAACAGTTCCACTATCTCGTCTTCGACCTCATCGGGCATCGCACTCGGCATATCAATCTTGTTGATGACAGGAATGATTTCCAGGTCGTGGTCGATAGCCATATAGAGGTTGGAGATGGTCTGCGCCTGTACACCCTGTGTGGCATCAACCACAAGGATGGATCCTTCGCAGGCAGCGATGCTTCGCGACACCTCGTACGAGAAGTCCACGTGTCCTGGGGTGTCGATAAGATTCAGGATGTAGCCATCATACTCCATCTGAATAGCGTGACTCTTGATGGTGATACCGCGTTCCTTCTCCAAATCCATATCGTCGAGCATCTGCCCTTCGGTGATTTGGATGGTATTGGTATATTCCAAAAGTCTGTCGGCTATCGTCGATTTACCATGATCGATATGCGCGATGATACAGAAGTTTCTGATGTGCTCCATTCCTTCCTTATTCTGGTTTCATATTTGTATATACGGTCTGTACATCGTCAAACTCTTCGAGTTTCTCCACCATCTTGTCGATGGTAGCACGCTCTTCCTCGCTGACGTCCTTCAGATCGTTGGGGATACGGGTAAACTCAGCGCCCGTCACCTCAAAGCCTTCGCCCTCCAAATGCTTCTGCAAATCGCCGAAGCTGGTAGGCTCAGCATAGATGGTGATTTCGTTGGTTTCCTCATCCTCGTCAAACTCGTCTTCTACGCCGTAGTCGATAAGGTCGAGAATCAGTTCGTCCATATCCAAGCCGTCCTTTTTCTTAAAGGTGAATACAGCTTTGTGGTCGAAGAGGAATGACAAACTGCCCTGTGTGCCGAGATTGCCGTTGAATTTGTTGAATACGGAACGTACGTCGCCGACGGTACGTGTCGTATTATCGGTCAGCGTTTCCACGAAGATGGCAATACCATGAGGACCATATCCTTCGTAATTTACCTCTTTGTAGTCGCTCTGGTCTTTACCCATCGCGTTCTTGATAGCGCGCTCGATATTGTCTTTCGGCATATTCTCGCGCTTGGCATTGGCGATGATAGCACGCAATGAGGGGTTCATATCGGGTTCAGGACCGCCTGCCTTCACAGCAATAGCAATCTGCTTACCGATTTTTGTAAATGTCTTGGCCATGTGGCCCCATCTCTTTAATTTCGCAGCTTTGCGATATTCAAATGCTCTTCCCATATTTTTAATGCTTAATTATTCTTTGTTTTTCTCTGCGTAATCTGCGGTTGAACATTACCGGAGTTCGGCATTCAACTGCTGTTTCAGATTGGTAATCAGCTTATTCATGATTGCATCAATCTGCTTGTCGTTGAGCGTCTTCTGCTCATCCTGCAGGATGAAGTTGACGGCATACGACTTCTTGCCTTCCGGCAGGTTCTTGCCCTCATAGACATCGAAGAGTTCAACGCT
Source organism: uncultured Prevotellaceae bacterium (assembly GCA_902792685.1). GTDB lineage: Bacteria > Bacteroidota > Bacteroidia > Bacteroidales > Bacteroidaceae > Prevotella. Next base: position 2,175 of record CADBAP010000123.1, on the reverse strand, counting down.
CTTCAGGAGTTTCTTCTCCGTCTGACGGGCAATCTGCTCGATTTGAGCAAACTCGATATTCTTGTCGATGAGCAATGCGAGGTCGCGGCTGACACTTGGGAACTTCGAAAGCTCGGTGAACAGCACTTCGCTCTTCTTGGTGGCCTTCATCAACGCATCCCAGTTCAGGTCGGCATAGAATACCGTGTTGTCGATGTCGAACTGCTTCTGCACCTTACGGGCAACGATACCCATTTCTACAAATACCTTGCCGCCACGATTCTTCAGCGTCAGCGCCTTGTCGAAGGCATCGCTGTCGTTCTTCTCCATCACCACCATTCCCTGTGGTATGCCGATGCGACGGAGGATATTCTGCACGTATGCTTTCAACTCATAGAAGGTTGCCTCTTCGTCGGCATGAATCCACGAACCTTCCACACGCTTACCAGTTATCCAAAGACCGAGGTGCATCTCCTGCGTGTAGGCCTTGATAGGACTGCCGTCTTCACCTTGTGCGAGCTTCTGGTTTTCTTCTGCATCACGCTCAGCATTGAAGTAATAGCAGTTACCAAACTCAAAGAAGCGCAGGTTGGCATTCTTACGGTTGGCATTGCGCACGATGCTCTCCAAACCACCAAACAGCAGACTCTGACGCATCACGCCGAGGTCAGCCGACAGCGGGTTCATCACCTTCACCGACTTCTCTATTGGGAACGCTGTCAGTTTGTTGTCATAGTACGACAGCTTGCTCAACGAGTTGTTCAAGATTTCATTGAAGCCGCAGCCAACGAGTTGTTCGCCAACCAGATTCTCCAGTTTGTGCTTTCGGTCGTTCTCATCGGGCAGCACCAGCGAGGACTTCAGCTGAGTGGGAATCTCCACATTATTATATCCGTATATGCGCAGGATGTCCTCCACCACATCACACGGACGCTGAACGTCAACACGGTAGCCAGGCACTTCCAGTTCCAGTCCTTCAGCATTTTCCGACAGGATCTGCATCTCTAACGAGGTAACGATATTCTTGATGGTATCGTGACCGATAGCTTTGCCGATGAGTGAATCCACATAATCGTATTTCAGCGATACACGGGCATTCTCCATCTTGTTCGGATACTCATCGCGAATCTCCATCGACACCTTGCCGCCAGCCAGCTCTTTACAGAGGATGGCTGCCTGCTTCAGGGCGTAGATGGTGCCGTTGGGGTCGATGCCGCGCTCAAAACGGAACGACGCATCGGTACTAAGTCCGTGACGGCGTGCCGACTTGCGAATCCATGTGGGATGGAAATAGGCACTCTCCAGCACCACGTTCGTCGTACTTTCATAGGTGCCGCTACCCTTTCCGCCAAACACACCAGCGATACACATCGGCTCTTGCGTGTTGCAGATAGCGAGGTCGTGCTCGCCCAACGTATGTTCCTCACCGTCGAGGGTGATAAACTTCTTACCTTCGTTCTTGTCTTTCACGATGATGTGGTTGCCTGTCACCATATCTGCATCAAAGCAATGCAGCGGCTGACCGTAAGCCATCATCACGTAGTTGGTGATATCAACGATATTATTGATAGGACGCAAACCGATGACGGTCAGTTTGTTTTTCAACCATTCTGGCGACTCCTTCACCTCGCAGCCGGTGATGCTCACACAGGCATAGCGCTTGCAGGCCTCGCTGTTCTCGATGGTTACGTCGATATTCAGGTCGTGGTTATCAACCGTAAAAGCATCGCATGTTGGACGATGCAACGATGTCTCCATTCCGCGAGCCTTCATCCAGGCATACAAATCACGAGCCACACCATAGTGAGACAGCGCATCCGAGCGGTTGGCGGTAATGTCAATCTCTATCACCCAGTCGCTTTCCAAATGATAGTATTCAGCCGCCGGCTGACCCACAGGAGCGTCTTCAGGCAATACGATGATACCGTCGTGCGAGGTACCCACTCCGATTTCGTCTTCTGCGCAAATCATACCCAGCGACTCAACGCCGCGCAACTTCGACTTCTTGATTTGGAACTCCTTGTCGCCGTCATAGAGCACACAACCCAAATCGGCAACGATCACCTTCTGACCAGCTGCCACATTGGGAGCGCCACACACAATCTGCTGTGGTTCGCCCTTACCCAAGTCAACGGTTGTCACATGCAAGTGGTCGCTGTTGGGATGTGCCTCACAGGTGAGCACCTTGCCCACATA
>CADBAP010000122.1:5419-9687 GCA_902792685.1 uncultured Prevotellaceae bacterium | reverse complement strand
TCATTGTGTCGATTGCATCAGCAATACTGACGGCCCTTGGGGCTACGTCGTGCATGAGTCATTAGAAAAGGAGAGGCATCCGATAAGGGTGCCTCTCTTAATTTTAGAATCAATTTAAATTTTAAAACTTGGAAGTTTCAGAAATATTCCCTATCTTTGTGGCAGATTAGAAGTTTAGATTGAAATGAAACTAATCAAGGGTGAATTTAAGGAGAAGCTGGACTTGTTGTTGGCTCCATCCATAAGAGCTGGGTTTCCTTCTCCAGCTGAAGATTATCTGTCAGATAGCATAGACTTCAACAGAGACCTAATCAAGCACCCTGAAGCAACGTTTTATGGGCGTGTGGAAGGTGACAGCATGATTGGGCTTGGAATCAATGAGGGGGATATTGCAGTTATTGATAGAAGCATCGAAGCGGAGCATGGGGACATTGTTGTATCTTACATTAATGGTGAGTTTAATATTAAACTCTTAGACCTTACCCACAAGAAGGATGGATTCATTGAACTTAAATCGGCTAATCCCCAATACCCATCATTCCGCATTGATGAAGACGATAATTTCGAGGTGTGGGGCGTGGTTGTATGGACCATCAAGAAGTGGAAATAAAGACCTATGTACGGAATAGTTGACTGTGATAATGCCTACGTCTCATGTGAACGTGTTTTCCGTCCTGACTTGGAGGGAAAGGTGGTGGTTGTGTTGAGCAACAATGACGGCTGCGTGGTCGCCAGGAGCAATGAGGCAAAGGCATTGGGAATAAAAGAGGGCACACCTTATTTCCAACTTGCAGAGCAGTTCCCCAATCAGAAGATAGCCGTATTCTCTTCCAACTATGAACTATACGGAGAGTTGACATCAAGAGTGGTGAGCATCTTATCCCAAGAAGCACCAAGTTATTTCCGCTATTCCATCGATGAATGCTTTGTGTATCTTGATGGTACGGAGAATATTGACCTTCAGAAATGGGGCGAGAACCTTCACAAGAGGATAAAGAAGTCGGTTGGAATGCCAGTAAGCATTGGGCTTGCACCCAATAAGACATTAGCCAAAATTGCATCCAAGCTAGCCAAGAAGTTCAAGGAATACAAGCACTGCTGCATCATCGATGAGGACTACAAACGCATTGCAGCCCTAAAGTGGCTACCCATCGAAGATGTGTGGGGCATTGGTCGGAGATATGCGGCAAAGCTACAGTCATTGGGCTGCAAAACAGCTTATGATTTTGCCTGTCATCACAAAGATTGGGTCAGAGTCACCTTCAATAACATCAACATCGTAAGGACATGGCAAGAGCTGAATGGTGAGGATGTTGTGCCCAATGAAGAGCTTGCAAAGAAAAAATCCATCTGTACAAGTAGGTCATTCAATGGCATGATTGCAGACAAAGACACTCTCAGAACCCACATATCCAACTATGCTAGCAGATGTGCGGAGAAGCTGAGAAAGCAGAATACAGTGGCATCCATCGTTGGTGTATTCGTTTCTTCCAATCCCTTCAGAGAAGATTTGCTACAGTATTGGAAGTATGACGAGAAGCGTTTAATCACTCCCACAAGCTCCACAATCCCCATTGCAAAGGCTGCTTCGGAGGTATTGGATAAGATTTTCATTCAAGGTGTGCAGTACAAGCGTGGAGATGTCATTGTCATGGGAATATCTCCCAACAGTCCCATCCAGCAAGACCTGTTTGACATCAACGCAGAACAGATTGAGAAGTTCAACCGCTTGGACAAGGTGATTGACAGGATTAACCGATGCTATGGCTCTGAGACCATCGTTATAGGTTCACAGCAGTACACTCAGAAGGATGGTAAGGGCAAGGCTGATGTGTTCGCCAATGCCATCAAACACGACTTCAAGAGCAAGAACCCGACTACAAGATGGAGTGACATTATTCGCCTAAAATGACCTCTAACATATAGTTTTGCTTTGGAAGATTCGTTTTTCTCAATAATAATGCCTACCTTTGCATTCAAATTCTATTAACAAGTGATATAATTATGAAGAGGTTTTATTCGACGATTACAATGCTTGCAATGATGGTTGCAGCATTGAGCTTTACCGCATGCAGCAGTAGCAGTAGTGATGATGATGAATTTGGTGGTAGTGGAGGATTGGGAGATGGCACACTGGTTGTTAATGGTCAGAGGTGCAACCCCAACAAGAATAGTTTCATTGACCAGAAGCGGAAACAAATCCAAATCAGTGCAACTTATATAAGTGATAACAATTTTTGGCAATCATATGAAGTTGGCATTCGCATCGTCGGACGTCCTTTCGTCATTTCTGACTTGGAAGCGGGTGAAGCCTTCGATTTTGATGAATTGAAAATAGAAGAATTCAGACATGGTAGTACCATTAACTTAAACGAAAAGGAATACAGAATGTTATCAGGCAGTATAACAGTCGAGTCAGTAAATAACAAACAGGTTAAGCTACGTTTTAACGACCTTACTTTTGAGTTGAAGGTATCAACTTTCCTTGACAATGATTATTATCCTGAAAATCCTCAGAAGAATGTTGTCACTGGCACAGCCCTGTTCCATAATCACCTATCCTCTGGAGGAGAATGGGTACCGTTTTATTAAACCGTTACTTATATAAGATATTTGTATGAAGAAGATTTATTGGGAGAAATTTTTTAATATTCAAGAAGGTTCTCCGTCAGGTATTCATAATATAGAAGTTGATGGAACAAATGAATTACAACGTTATACCCTAGATGGCAGAATAATTAAGAATTCACACAAAGGTATTAATATCATTCAGATGAAAAATGGTACAACTAAGAAAGTGCTTGTGAAATAATATATGTTGATGATATTCAATTTTGAATCTAAAAGAATATAGGAAAGCCCATTTGGATGCGACTTATTTTTGTATATGAGACGTTCCAATGATTATTGTGAGAATTGCACAACCCTTGATTTATATCAATAAACAGTGCTAAAAAATTTTTCTTTTTTAAACTTTTTATAGGCATTTAATTTAAAAAATCGTAATTTTGCATCGTTCTAAGAACAAAAGTTTAAAATAAATCAATAATCAAAAATTAAAAAGGAAAGATTATGAAAAAGATTATGATGATTGCTGCCATGATGGTAGCTACATTGAGCGCAAATGCTCAGAATGAAGTTGGTCAGTGGAGCTTGATGCCAAAGGCTGGTATTAACATCTCTACCGTGACTGGTGATGGACCACAGAAGTCAAAAGTTGGTTTCGTTGGTGGTCTTGAGGCTGAGTATGGCATAGCCAAGAACTTTGGCCTTGCTTTTGGTGCCCTGTATTCTATGGAAGGATGTAAATATCCTGCAGACAACTTTGTTAATGGTTTAGGCGGTAATATCAACTTTAACTTGGGCTACATCAATATCCCCATCTTGGCTCAGTTATATGTAGTTAAGGGTCTTGCTATTAAAGCTGGTCTTCAGCCTGCATTCAATGTAACTAGTAAGTGGTCAGAAGACGGCGTAAGTGTTAAATCAAAGGATTTGGGCTTTGAGGCAAAGTCTTTCAACCTCTCTATTCCTGTGGGTATTTCTTACGAGATTAAGAATTTCGTATTGGATGCTCGTTACAACATTGGTACAACCAGACTCTACAAGGATCAGAAGGGCAATAACAGTACCTTTTCTATCACTCTGGGTTACAAATTCGCTCTCTAATATACAAAAGCAAATATAAATAAGCCGCACTCATTTCGGGTGCGGCTTATTTTTTGTATTAATCCTAGCAATTAGTCCCAGGCTGGGAATATTTCATTCCCAAGCTGGGAACAATCAAAGCCCTTATTTCTTCTTCGTAGAGATGTGTGGCTTTCGTAGAAGTGCTCTTCAGAGAAGACTTCGTGTTCGTGGTAGAAGTGGCAGAAGCAGAAGTGCCCTTGTAGTATTTCAAGGCCTCAGGCATCCACCCCTGGATCTGCTTGATACGAGTGGCATCCGAGGGGTGATCGCTGAAGAACTCCGACCTCTGATTGTTAGAAGCTGCTGCCATCCGCTGCCAGAAGGAAACGGCAACCTGTGGATCATAGCCCGCCATAGCAGCAAAGATCAGACCCATGTGATCGGCCTCACTCTCGTGGTTGCGGGAATAACTTAGGTTTTTGAAATTGAAACCCTGGGCAGCAACCGCCTGGATGATAGAAGAGGTGTTGGCACCAACGCCCATACCACCCAGAACGGCTGCACCAATCTGCATACCATACTGCTGCTTGATCTTCGTACTCATCTGCTCAGCAGAGTGACGGGCCACAGCGTGGGCA
>CADBAP010000122.1:0-5354 GCA_902792685.1 uncultured Prevotellaceae bacterium | reverse complement strand
TTAGTAACAGCAGTAGCCAGATTCTGCCCCACCCGCTTTACCATATTGGTATTAGCGGCATTGGTGGATAGCTTGGCTGTTTTCATAAACTCCTGATACTGTTGGGTGGAGAGGCTGAGTACATCACCATCACTCACCATCAGACTCTGTTGGCGCCCCGTAATGGGTACCGTCTTAGTAGTGCCGCAGCTAACCAAAAGAGCGGCAGCAACTGACAAAAGAATAGTTTTAAAACTTCTCATATTCGTTTCGATTATTAATTTCTGAGTGCAAAATAAGCAAAAAAATCTGAGATTTGCAAATTTTAAGCACAAAAATAGAGGCATCCCTTACGGAATGCCCCCTGCTTTTGACTAATAATAATTACACGTTTCCCTCTTTTTCTTACTTATTAAGGCCACGATTGTTGATCGTTGTGTTCAGCAGTGTCAGATAAGTATGGAACTGCTTGTCGTTCAACACGTAGCGCATCCACTTCACGTCGTTGTCGATAGCACGGGCTACGAGAGCCTTACGATCGTTGTTAGCGTACTGAGCAGCAAACTTCAACTCAGAAGCGAATGTGTGGTGAATATCAGCAACGGCCTCCTTCTGGTCGTTTGCCAGGTCAAGTGCTGCAAAGAGCTTATTCATATTGATGTTCAGCTCGTAAGCCTCGACACTGTTAGCGCTGGTTGCTTTCTCACCCTCTGCGAATGCGGTTGTCATACTCAGCATTGCAACTAATGTCAAAATCATCTTTTTCATCTTTTTACCCTTTCTTTTCTTTACTCAGAGCGGTGTGTTACTTCGCTCCTACTTTAATAATGTTATCCTGTCTTTTTGTTCTTTTGACGATGCAAAGGTACGACGATTTTTGAAACCTCACAACATTTTTGAAAAATTGTGTGCGATAACAGCCCTTTTGTTGATGAAGGTCAAATAATCGCAGAAATGGAGAAAAAATAAGATTTTCGCCTTAAAATAGTACGTTTATGGATTAAAATTCGTAATTTTGCAGCGCAAAATAAACAGTATATATATAATAAGGTATGGACAAACCACAAAACAAGTTTTTATCAGTAGTATATCAGTTGTATAGTGTAGCTGAAAACGGCGAAAAGCATCTGGAAGAGCAGACTGGCGACGATCGTCCGTTTGAGTTTATCACAGGATTCGGCATCTCTCTCGATCGTTTCGAGCAGGAAGTGAGTGGACTGGAGAAGGGATCTCACTTCGATTTTATCCTTCAGCCAGGTGAGGCCTTTGGTGATTATGTGCCAGAAGGTAAACACAAGGTGAGCCGTGATGTATTCACGATTAACGGACATTTCGACCACGAAAACATCTTCGAGGGAGCCACCATTACCCTGATGGACAATGAGGATCATCAGTTTATGGCAAAAGTGGTGAAAATCGAGGAAGACGGCGTAACAGTAGATACCAACCACCCGTTGGCAGGCAAACTGCTGAACTTCACAGGCCGAGTGATTGAAAACCGTGAAGCCACAGAGGAAGAGATACAGCACCTGATCAAACATCTGACAGGTGGGTGCGGACATCATTGCGGAGGCTGTGATCACGAGGGATGCGGACATGATCATGAGAATTGCGACCATCACCACGACCACGAAGGCGGTTGCGGCTGCGGACACTGTCACTAATTAAAGACAATTACCATCAACATATAAGCCCCCACTCTATATGACACGTAACACATTCGGAAACCTATTCACACTGACGACCTTCGGAGAAAGTCACGGTGAGGCTGTAGGCGGCGTGATCGACGGAATGCCTGCTGGTATCGACATAGACCTCGATTTCATCCAGCAGGAACTGAACCGCAGGCGCCCTGGCCAGAGCAGTATCACCACTTCAAGACAGGAAGCCGATAAGGTGGAACTGCTGAGTGGTGTGTTTGAAGGGAAATCGACGGGATGCCCCATCGGTTTTATCGTCAGGAACACCAACCATCATTCACAGGACTATGAGAATCTGAGATACTTGTTCCGCCCGTCTCATGCCGACTACACTTATGAAAAGAAGTACGGTGTGAGGGATCATCGGGGGGGCGGCCGCTCGTCAGCCCGTATCACCATCAGCCGTTGTGTAGGTGGAGCCTTTGCCAAGCTTGTACTCAGGCAGTTGGGCATCAGTGTACAGGCCTATACCTCCCAGGTAGGTCCGATAGCACTGAAGCGTGACTATCATCTGTATGACCTAACACAGACGGAAAGCAATGCTGTACGCTGTCCTGATGCTGAGAAGGCGAAAGAGATGGAGGCGCTGATTACCCAGTTGAAACAAGAGGGCGACACCATCGGAGGGGTAATCACCTGTATTATCAAGGGATGCCCCGTAGGTCTGGGAGAACCTGAGTTCGGCAAACTCCATGCAGCCTTAGGCAGTGCGATACTGAGCATCAATGCCGTTAAGGGATTCGAATACGGTGAGGGATTTGAAGGTGTATCAGCCCGTGGATCAGAGCAGAATGACGTGTTCCAGAATATCGACGGCCAGATTACCACCAAGACCAATCATAGCGGCGGCATCCAAGGCGGCATCTCCAATGGACAAGATATCTACTTCCGTGTGGCATTCAAACCTGTGGCTACTATTCTCATGAATCAGGAAACCATAGACAAAGAGGGAAATCCGACCAAGCTTCAGGTAAAGGGACGCCACGATCCATGTGTCTTGCCAAGAGCAGTTCCAATCGTTGAAGCGATGGCTGCCATGACAATTTTGGACTATTACCTGTTAAAAAACAGCGTAAAGTGGTAACATTTGCAAACGAATCGTAAAATATTCTTGGTTTTTCTTTGTAGAATCCGAAATTAATCGTATATTTGCACTGCATTTAGGGGTTTGTGAAAATCCTGATATGCTTTAGTTAAGTCTAGTTTAGTTTTTGTGTTGGTTGGGGGCTGCCAGTTGGTAGCCCCCAAATTTTCCGTGGGCATCAAGCCAGGCATCAATTCCGTCTCTGACTTTAATGCTGATGGCAGGATCAAGGAAGTTGGCTGTTCCAATCTCTATAGCTGTAGCACCAGCCATCAGGAACTCGATGGCGTCCTTAGCGTTAGAAATGCCTCCCAAGCCGACGACAGGGATGCCAACAGCTTTGGCAACCTGCCATACCATTCGCAAGGCAACAGGCTTAACAGCAGGTCCGCTCAGGCCACCAGTACGGATGCTGAGCAAAGGCTTGCGTTTCTCGATGTCGATCGCCATACCCATCAGCGTATTAATAAGCGAGACAGCATCAGCGCCCTCAGCCTCCACAGCACGGGCTATCTCTGTGATATCCGTCACGTTAGGCGAGAGTTTCACAATCAGCGTCTTATGATAACGCTGACGAACGGCTTTCACCACACTGGCTGCACCGGCACAGGTGACACCAAAGGCCATACCGCCATCCTTCACATTAGGACAAGAGATATTCAATTCGTCTGGCGAAGAGCCACTCACATTCACAATCATATTCGTATCAATGTCCTTAATCTGAGGATAGATGTGAGTACAGAAGTAATCGACACCCTTATTCTGCAGTCCTACGCAGTTAAGCATGCCCTGAGCCGTCTCAGCCATACGGGGGTAATCATTGCCCTCACGAGGATTCAGAGTCGTACCCTTCACAATAATACCACCAATGCCGTCGAGCGGCATGAAATCAGCAAACTCAAGACCATAGCCAAAGGTGCCAGAGGCCGTCATCACGGGGTTTTTCAGCTGCAAATCCCCTATCTTTACGTTTAGCTTTGCCATAACAGTCGTTTGATATTAAATACGGGTCCTTCCTTACATACACACAGATTACCTTCAGTGGTTTTCTCCACACAACAGAGACAGGCACCTACGCCACAAGCCATCAGATTCTCGAGCGACACCTCACAATCGATGCCTTTCTCAAGTGCCAGACGAGCCACAGCCTTCATCATCGGCGTGGGTCCGCAAGTGGAGATACGATCGAACAACTCCTGCTGAAGGACAGAATGGTTGGTTACAAAGCCTTTTTCGCCAATAGAACCATCCTCAGTAGTTATAAACACACGTCCATACTTCTTGAATTCGTCGAGCATCAGTAAATCGTTTTGCGTACGAGCCCCCAACAAAAAGGTGGGTTCAATGCCCTGCTCAAGCATCTGAGCACCCATATAAAGCAATGGAGCAACACCTACGCCACCACCTACGAGCAGAACTTTCTGACCAGAAACAACAGGCGTAAAGCCATTGCCAAGGGGCAGAACACAGTTTAATACTGAGCCAGGCTGGAGTGTGGCCAGTGTTTTAGTGCCATCACCAACAGTAGCTACCAGTAACCAGAGCTGATTCTGGGTACGATCCACATAATTAATAGATATAGGACGGCGCAGGAAGGTGGAAGGGGAACCATCAATACGCACCTCCACAAACTGTCCTGGTGACATATCAGGAAGAGGTTTAGCATCTGTCAGGCGAATCAGCACATAACGTGCATGAATACGCTCGACAGATACTACCGTCAGGTCTAAAACATACTTTTTCATAAGTTATCTTCGCAAAATGATGGTGCAAAGATACGACTTTTTATTGAAACCACAAAACTATTTCTTAACGGGAACGAATGTATCCCAAGTCTGATCATCGTAAAAAACACGTATCTCTATGACCTTTCTTTGAGGTTTGTCAATTATTTTTGCGTCTTCACGTACCATTTCTAGTCGTGATTTATTGATAACGGCAGGATTTTGAGCCATCTGACCCATATTTTGAGCAGAAGAAGATGAATTCTGGTCAAAATCGAGCATCGGTGACTGATCAAAAATTCCATTTTCGGAAGCCGAAGTGGTAGGCATTGAATTTTCGGACGTATTCTGATACATCTCACCTGATCCAAACATCAACCAGTCGGTATTGATGTCAGGTATTTTCTTTTTCAGAGCCTCAACTACGTTCAGAGTAGGTCGTGTTCTACCATTAAAAATACTACTAAGAGTAGCAGGTGCCAACCCGATGTAGTCGGCGAACACCTGTTGAGTCATATGCTGTGACTCCATAACTTGTCTAATTCGATCCTTCATTGTTACTGATGATGCTAAAATAGGGCCAAAATGGCCATTTTTCGTTCTGTTTACAAAGGTAAAGCGAATTTTTGAAATATGCAAGAATTATGGAATAAATTTAGTTTTTTAAACTTTTAATTTGTGTTTTTTAATTTGTAAATCTATAAGACGGAAAGCTGAAAATCTTAGTTTGTGATTACAAATCGAAATTTACATAAACAAACCATTACAAAGGTTTTGTCAAGCCTAATTTTATAATAAACTGGCTTTTAATGAGATAATTAAGGGGATCTTTTCATAAATGTCTGTATATGCAAAAATACAGTTCTA
>CADBAP010000121.1 GCA_902792685.1 uncultured Prevotellaceae bacterium | reverse complement strand
TCGTCGTTCAGCAGTTCCATGATTTTCTCCTGACCAACCTCATAATACTCATTACAGCAGTCTGTAGTGATTGTGAAACCTGGAGGAACGGGAACTCCAATCAAGTTCATCTCTGCAAGGTTCGCACCCTTGCCACCGAGTTCCTCACGCATCTTTGCATTACCTTCAGCCTTACCATTACCAAAGGTATAAACTCTTTTCTGACTCATAGCTTTAAACTTATTATATAATATATTCCATTTTCAGTTGCGCAAAAATACACAATTTCCAAGAAATGTGCAAATTTTGAAGAAAAAAATGTGTCACTTTGTTCACATTTAACGATTGTTTACGTACACAAATAGCAAAATCTAATGAAAGGGACGACCAAATTCGAATTTTTACGCTACCTTTGCACCATCAAAAAGAAAGAAAGATGGCAAGAAAAAAAAAACCATTACCCATATTTGAGCATATTACCATCACAGATATTGCTGCCGAAGGGAAGGCACTGGTGCGCATCACCATTCCCGAACACGACGGAACACCGGAGAGTCAGCTGGTTGTTTTCGTCCCGTTCTGTGTCCCTGGCGATGTGGTGGACCTGCAAATCACCAAGAAAAAGCACAGTTACGCTGAAGCACGCGTGATTCGCTTCCACCAATATAGCAACATCCGCACGGTTCCACCCTGTCAGCACTTCTGCATCTGCGGTGGTTGCAAATGGCAGAACCTCCCCTATCAAGAGCAACTGAAGGCCAAGCAGAAACAGGTGTATGACCAGCTGACCCGTATCGGACACTTACAACTGCCTGTTCCTGGAACCACCGACGACAACGGCACCACCTTCCATGAGATTCTCGGCAGCGTGAAAGAATACGAATACCGCAACAAACTGGAGTTTGGTTTTTCCAATAAGCGGTGGCTGACAATGGAAGAGGTGAAGTCTGGAGCAACGTTTGACAACATGAACGCCTGCGGCTTTCACATCACGGGAGCATTTGACAAGATATTTCCAATTGAGAAATGTTGGCTGATGGATGACCTCCACAACCAAATTCGCAACAGCATTTACGACTATGCCATCGAACACGACCTGTCGTTTTTCGACCTGAAAGAACAAACGGGACTTTTGCGCGACCTGATGATTCGCAATTCCAATACGGGTGAATGGATGGTACTGTTGCAATTCCACTTCGACCATAGTAGTAAAGAGCGCCTGAAGAAAGATGAAACAGATGCAAAAGCATTGCTTCAATATATCGCTGATAAATTTCAGATTATCAGCTCACTGTTGTATGTTGACAACCAAAAAAGAAACGACACTTTCGGAGATCTGGAACTGACGGTTTTCAAGGGCAACGACCATATCTTTGAACTGATGGAAGACCTGCGTTTCAAGGTGGGTCCGAAGAGTTTCTATCAAACCAATACCGAACAGGCCTACCACCTGTATAGCGTTGCCAGAGCGTTCGCCTTCGACACTCCCCCATCACCCATCACCCATCACCCATCACCCTTGGTATATGATCTTTACACAGGTACCGGCACAATTGCCAATTTTGTCGCAAAAAATGCACGGAAAGTTATCGGTATCGAATATGTTCCAGAGGCGATTGAAGATGCGAAAGTCAACTCCGAAATCAATCATATAAACAACACCTTATTCTATGCAGGTGATATGAAAGACATCCTGACGGAAGAGTTCATTGCTGAACACGGCCGTCCGGATATCATCATCACAGACCCACCACGTGCCGGCATGCATCAGGATGTGGTCAACGTGATTCTGAAGGCTCACCCCAAGCGTATTGTTTATGTGAGTTGCAACCCTGCGACCCAAGCCCGTGACCTGTCATTGCTTTGCAGCGAATACCGTATTGAGCGTATTCAGCCGGTAGATATGTTCCCCCATACACCCCATGTGGAGAACGTTGTTTTACTGACATCATCGACATAGATAAGTGATTTTTTCTGTATATCATTTGGCGGAATGAATAATTTTTGTAATTTTGCATCAAAATTATAAAAAACACAAGAAAAAAAGCGTATGAAAAGAACTCTTATGATGGCTTTGATGGCACTCACATTGCTGGGTGCGCAAGCACAGGAGAAGAAAGAAGAAAGCAAGGGGATCAAACTACCTTCATGGGTTAACGAGCTGAAAATCAGTGGTTATGCAATGTTGCAGTACCAAGCCAGCACACAGGAAGGAGCGAAGTCCAACTCTTTCAATCTTCGTTTGGGCCGTATCGCCCTCGATGGACGTGTGTTCAACGACTGGTATTGGAAAATGCAGTTGCAGGTAAACGGCAACACTGCTACCTTAGGTTCATCTCCACGAATTGTCGATTTGTTTATTGAATGGCAGAAATACCCATTCCTGAAAGTAAAGGTAGGACAGTTCAAACGTCCATTTACCTTTGAGAACCCCATGCACCCTATCGATCAGGGATTCATCGGCTACGGACAGGTTGTCAATGCCTTGGCAGGATTCTCTGACCGTGCAGGCGCGCAGGCTTCCAATGGTCGCGATATCGGTTTGCAATTACAAGGTGACTTCCTGAAAAACAGCGAAGGTCGCAACCTGTTGCATTATCAGGTGGGTGTATTCAATGGACAAGGTATCAACACAGGTGATGTGGACCAGCAGAAAGACATCATCGGTGGTCTCTGGGTAGAGCCTATCAAGGGTCTGCGTATTGGTGCTTTCGGTTTTACAGGTTCTTATGCCCGCAAAGGTAACTGGACAGATCTGGACGCTAACGGAAACGAAGTCGTTCACCAGAATGAGGTACGTTCCCTGCAGCAGCGCCGCTATGCATTCTCTGCTGAGTACAAAGCCAACGACTGGACCGTACGTTCCGAGTATATCCACTCTACCGGTCAGGCATTCAAGGTTCGCAACCAGAAGTCTGGCGACACCAATGACTGTACCATCAACGAAGCTATCGGCGACAAGGCTGACGGTGTTTATGCACTCGCTATTGCGCCAGTCATCAAGAAGAAGCTGTATGCAAAAGCCCGTTACGACATGTATCGTTCTGACGGCGACTGGGACAAGGCAAAGACGATGTATGAGATCGGTGCCAACTATGTATTCTGCAAGAACCTGCAGATCAATGCCGAATATGCATTCGTCAACGACCGTTCACTGGCCAAGCACAACTACAACATTTTCTGTGTAGATCTTGATTTCAGATTCTAACTTTTAACATCTTATAAACTTATAAACTAAAAAATCATGACAAACATTCCAAGTGTTTTTTGGCTGATTCCCATTGCTTCTATCATCGCCTTGGGAATGGCTTGGTACTTCTTCCGCAGCATGATTGCAGCAGATGAGGGTACCCCACGTATGAAAGAGATTGCCAAATATGTGCGCGACGGCGCAATGGCATATCTGAAACAGCAGTACAAAGTTGTATTCTATGTATTCATTGCATTGGCCATTTTGTTTGCCATTATGGCTTATGTACTCCACGTACAGAATGAATGGGTACCATTCGCCTTCCTCACCGGTGGTTTCTTCAGCGGTCTGGCAGGTTTCTTCGGCATGAAGACAGCGACCTATGCCAGCGGCCGTACGGCTAATGCTGCCCGCAAGAGCCTTGATGCCGGTTTGAAGATTGCGTTCCGTTCAGGAGCTGTGATGGGTCTGACCGTCGTTGGTCTGGGCTTGCTCGACATCGCTATCTGGTTCCTCGTATTGAACCTCGCTGGTGTTGACAGTCTGATTTCTATCACCACAACGATGCTGACCTTCGGTATGGGTGCTTCTACACAGGCTCTGTTTGCCCGTGTAGGTGGTGGTATCTACACCAAGGCTGCCGACGTAGGTGCCGACATCGTAGGTAAGGTAGAAGCCGACATCCCTGAGGATGACCCACGTAACCCAGCCACGATTGCTGACAACGTTGGTGACAACGTTGGTGACGTAGCCGGTATGGGTGCCGACCTCTATGAGAGCTATTGCGGTTCTATCCTGTCAACAGCTGC
>CADBAP010000120.1 GCA_902792685.1 uncultured Prevotellaceae bacterium | reverse complement strand
AAGGATGAAGACGGAAAGATTATCTATGATGATGACTTCTTTGGTGAACAGACCTCACTGACGGTAAGTGGTCAGCTGGAAGGCGAATTGGGTGCGACGGCACTGGGAGCCATCTATACTTTCGGTCCTACGTTCCGTGCTGAGAACAGCAATACACCGCGCCACTTGGCAGAGTTCTGGATGATAGAACCGGAGGTAGCCTTCCTCGATCAGGAAGAGCTGATGAACCTGGAGGAAGATTTCATCAAATACTGTGTGCGCTGGGCTTTGGACAACTGCAAGGATGACTTGGAGTTCTTGAACAAGATGATTGACAAGACGTTGATTGAGCGTCTGGAGGGAGTTTTGAAGGATGATTTCGTCCGTCTGCCTTATACCAAGGGTATCGAAATCCTGCAGGAAGCCATCAAGAACGGTAAGAAGTTTGAGTTCCCCTGCAACTGGGGTGACGACCTCGCCAGCGAGCATGAGCGCTACTTGGTAGAGGAATATTTCAAGAAGCCTGTCATCATGACCGACTATCCTACCGCTATCAAGGCTTTCTATATGAAGCAGAATGAGGCGAATGGTGAGGGGTCTGTAGGCTACAAAGGTGCTGCGGCTCCTGGTCCTACGATGCAGGGTACGGACGTACTCTTCCCGCAGATTGGTGAAATCATCGGTGGCTCTGTCCGTGAAGAGAGCTACGACAAACTCATGGGTGAAATCGAGCGCCGTGAGATGGAAACAGATAAGTTGTGGTGGTACCTCGACACCCGTCGTTGGGGATCCTGTCCTCACGCAGGTTTCGGATTGGGCTTCGAACGACTGATACTCTTCGTTACGGGTATGCAGAACATCCGTGACGTCATTCCTTTCCCACGTACGCCGAAGAGCGCAGAGTTTTAAAGTTTCTAAAAACGCAGAAGGATGTTTTCTTCTGCGTTTTTTCTTTTTTCTCCTTTTTTCTAACCCTTTCCTTTCTTTTTTCTTTCTTTTCCCCATTTTTTCTTTCAAATTATTTGGCGGGAACTGGAAATTTGTATATATTTGCAAACGAAAAATAAAATTAACGTTCAACTATTGTTATTCATCGGGGCAACCCATGAAGACCTAAACACTAAAAACAACTATATTATGAAAAAATTTCTTTTCGTTTGTGCCATCGCCATGTTGGGCTTTGGACAGGCAAATGCACAAGACCTTGAGCCAGCCGATCATGGTTATTTCAACCATCTTGCTGCAGGTATTACGTTAGGTACCGATGGTATCGGTGTTGAAGTGGCAGCACCGCTGACCTATCAGTTCTCTGTTCGTGCGGGCTTTGAATTCATGCCCAAATTCAAGTACAAGAAGACGGAAAACTTGGGTAAGGATCCGGCTTTCGTCAACTATCCTAATGATCAGGATATCAATCTCGAAGGCAAGCTGAATCTGTTCCAGGGAAAGTTGCTGTTCGACTACTATCCGTTTGCCAAGAGTTCGTTCCACGTTACAGCCGGTGCCTATTTCGGTTCAAGTGATGTGGTGAAGGTGACAAACCGGAACAACTTCGTGGAGCCGGATCAGTGGGGAACGGCTGGTCTGCAGTTAGGTGCAGGCGATGGTGTGTACGACAAATACACGGCCGTCACTGACAAAAATGGTAATTTGAATGTCAACATGAGAGTCAATGGCTTCCGTCCTTATCTGGGTGTGGGCTTTGGCCGTGCTGTCCCCAGCAAGCATCGCGTCAGCGTTCAGTTCGATTTGGGTGTACAGTTCTGGGGTAAGCCGAAGGTGATGGGTCACCTGATGTACTTCGACGGCAACGAGGGCGACTTCGTGACGCGCTATGAGGATGTGAACACGAACCGTATCACCAATACGAAGGATGACTACCAGGATATCAAGGATATTATTCAAGATGTAAAGAAAATCTATGTTTATCCTGTGCTGAACATCCGTATCAATGGAAGAATATTCTAAAGCCCCCTCTATATCTCCTCCCTGAGGGGGATACTTTTCAAAAAACGTTAATCATTTAACTAAAACATACTATTATGAAAAAAGGATTTTTTTATTTCGCAATGGCTGCATTTGCAGTTTTTTGTGCAGCATCCTGCGGTGATGACGATGAATTTGTAAAGCCCGATAACAGTAAAGTTGAAATTCCAGAGCCGCCTACTTCATCCGTAGCAGCAGAGTATCAGTTCTCGGGCGATGGCTTGAAATCTACAGACGGTGAGAGCAAGATGCAGGCTCTGACCATTACCGAAAGTGGTAAGGCTATCGTTGATATCATTACTCCTATGGGTGAGAAATTTATCACTTATGATGCGAAGGTGGAGAATGGCCGCATCAGTATCTATGACGAGTTTGGTAACCTCATCGGTGAGGCTCAGGAAGTTGGTACAAAGGGATCGGCAAACGTTTCTCTTATCCTCGACTGTGAAATTATCGTCAATGGTAAAACTTATTCTTTCAAGATTACAGGCGAAAGTGCTGTAGCTGTTTTGAAGTTTGTCAATGAGGCAACAGGTGGACAGGCGCTCATCAATCTTTGCCGTACATGGAATGTAAAGAGTCTGTTCCTGACCCTTTCTGGCGGTGTTGACCTGTCGAAGTATGAGGAGAGCGGCAACCTGGAAGTGTTCGTGGCTGAGGCTCGCAAGCGCGATGTTGGTTTGACGCCAGAAGAGGAAGCACAGTTGAGCAAGGTCATCAAGACCATTACTGCCGACAAGAACGGCAACCTTTTCATTGAGTATGTTGAGAAAGACGGTACGCATCTGACGGAGGCTGCAAAATGGACTTGGAATGCTTCGAAGACAGGCATCGTCATCAAGTTCCGCGATACCGAGATGGGTAATAAGTTTATGTCTGACAACAGTCAGATTGACCTTGAGTTCAATACTTCTGGTGGCTTGACACTCGGCCTCAACACCGATATCAAGGGTACCAAGAACTATCATGCCAACCTGATTGTGGTACTTAAGCAGTAAACAGCGTATTTTAGGCTTATTGAACAAGCGTCAGCGAGTCATCATCAGGTATGACGAGCTGGCGCTTGTATAAGTTACCCACAGCACGTTTGAATGTTTTCTTGCTGACGTGAAACAATTCCTTGATATCGTCAGCATCACTTTTGTCGCCCAGCGGACAGTGTCCGTCGTGCTGCTGGAGCCATTCGAGAAGTGTTTCAGCAAAGTCTTTTGTTTGTTTTCGTCCTGTCGGTTGCAAGGTAAAGTCAATTTTCCCGTCAGGACGAATGTTTTTGATGTATCCTTTCAACCGGTCGCCCGTGTGGATGGGCTGGAAAATCTCGTTCTCATAAATCAGTCCGGCATATTGGTTGTCGGCGATGACTTTGAAGCCCAGTTCTGTCTTTTGCCAGATGAGGAGATTGATGGGAGCAATGGGAGCAATGGGAGTAATGGGATGTAGGAAATGTTCCACCTTTGCCGATGCTACAATGCGGTAGGTTTGCTTGTCAACGTGGATATAGACAATGTATTTCTTACCAATTTCCATGCGTTTCTTCTGTTCGCGGAACGGACAGAAGAGGTCCTTGGTGAGACCCCAGTTGAGGAATGCTCCATATTGGTTCACCCACGTACACTCCAGATAGGCAAACTCTCCTACTTGTGCGAAGGGTTCCTCAGTGGTGGCGATGGTTCGTTCCTCTTGGTCGAGGTAGATGAATACACGTAGTTGGTCGCCAACTTTTGTGCCAGCAGGCACATATTTCTTAGGAAGAAGGATGTCTCCCTCGTTGCCTCCGTCGAGGTAGAGTCCGAAATCCACTTCCTTTGTAACGGTCAGGGTATTATATTGTCCGAGCTTTAACATTAAGCCCCCTAAGTTAGGGGGTTGGGGGGCTGAACAACCTACCTTTCCTTTTTTTGAAACCTTATATTCCATTGATTTGATTTTATATATTCCTTAATTCTATTGACAACATCATCTATGTTATTCTCAATTTCTTCATTTTTAAAACGCAAAACGCGAATACCTTGTTTC
>CADBAP010000119.1 GCA_902792685.1 uncultured Prevotellaceae bacterium | reverse complement strand
AAACAATGTAAGACGAAGCTGGAACGTAATGCCGATACCGCCAAACTCTACGAAATTATCGCCCGCGCTGAACTCTGGCTACGCAAGCACGCTGTCCGCATACCTATTATTAAATGGGAAACGAGCAAATGGGGCGAGATTCCAGCTGATTTTGGGAGGAAGTAAAAAAAGACTCTCCCCCGACCCCTCCCTGTAGGGAGGGGAGCAGAAGACTCTCCCCCGACCCCTCCCTATAGGGAGGGGAGTGATTAGATGTGGCGGAAATGGTCGATGGTGTTGTGGCCGTAGTGTTCCGATGAGAACAGTTCTACATCAGTGGGAACGAGAGATGCTGCGGTACCTGCTCCTACCGTCATAAGGGTGTTTGTTTCAACCCTGATTTCATCATACAATCCTTTTTCTATAAACGACTGGTGCGTTTGAGCGCCGCCCTCGACGATGAGCGACTGCAGGTTGCGCTCATAACACTGCTGCAGGATTTCCTCGATACTGGTTTCGTGACTCAGCACAAACCGCTCCGGATTCTTTCCGCTCCACGCACGAACAGTGAGCTGCGGATGTTCACGCTCATCGGTGATGCGTCCCACAAGGATGGCATCTTCCTCTGCGCGCAACCGCCTACAGTGACGTCGATACCTGCCTCACGGATTTTCTGGATGCCTCGTCCCTGTACCTCAGCAAACGGATCGACACAGCCTACAACCACGCGCCGTACACCCTTTCGGATAATCAGGTCGCAACAAGGGGGCGTCTTGCCATAATGGGCGCAGGGTTCCAGACTGACATAGATGGTCGCATCTTTCAACAGCGGCTCGTCTTCTGGCCGCACAGAGGCAAAGGCGTTGACTTCGGCGTGTCCCTCGCCACAGCGCACATGATAGCCTTCACCAAGGATAAGGCCCCCTCCATCCTCCCCCTGAAGGGGGAGGCTATTTCCCTTACTAACGATCACGGCTCCCACCATCGGATTAGGACGGGCGTTCTGTCGTCCGTTCTCTGCCAACTGTATGCAGCGCCACATGTATTTTTCGTCGTCAAACATATATTTTTCAATTCTCAATTCTCAATTCCCAATTTTATTATTACTTTGCGACTTCGTCGCGAAGGTACTCATGTTCGGGAAAACAAATTAAAACTAGTTTTATTTGGTTTTCCGCTCACTTAATCGTACCTTTGTCGTCATGAATTCCTATCCGCAACTATACCAGCGACTGGTACACCTCTATGAGATACGTGAGGCACAGGCGATTGTACGCCTGTTGCTCGATATGCGGTTTGGTTTGTCGCTGGCGGATATTTACGCGGGCAAAGTTACGGAATTATCTGCAAACGACACCATAGAACTGGAAAAAATGATGTGTCGCCTCGAAACAGGCGAACCCGTTCAGTATGTGTTGGGACAGGCAGCCTTCCACGGATATATATATAAGGTGTGTCCAGGTGTGCTGATACCACGACCTGAAACAGCCGAACTCGTGGACTGGATCGCACAGGACAATCGGCCCGACTTATCGGTATTGGATATCGGTACCGGCTCTGGCTGCATCGCCGTCACCTTGGCGTTGTTGCTGCAGCAGGCGAAAGTAACAGCATGGGACATCTCGCCTACAGCACTACAGGTAGCCACAGAGAATGCCCAGCAGTATCATGCCGATGTAAATGTGGTCGAGCAGGATGCACTGCATGCACCCATCACAGGTCGGCAATGGGATATCATTGTATCAAATCCGCCGTATATCGCTGAAAAGGAACGTGGGAACATGGCTCCAAACGTACTCGACTATGAGCCGTCGCTGGCGCTGTTTGTCAGCAATGAAGACCCATTGCTCTTCTATCGGGCGATTGCCAAATATGCGATGAAATCGTTGAAAAACGAAGGAGAACTGTATTTCGAGATCAATCCCGTCTATGTGAACGAACTACAAGCGCTCTTGACAAACACGGGTTTCACGGATGTGGAAGTGAGAGACGACCAGTATGGGAAACAAAGGATGATGAAAGCAAGTTGTAAACGATGAAGATAGAGAAGACCGAAGAACAAGCACTGAGCACACTGACCACTCTTTGTTCGCGTAGCGAGCATTGTACAGGTGAGATGTTGGAGAAGATGCGCCGCTGGAACCTGTCGGAAGAGGCACAGGCTCGCGTGATGGCCTATCTGACGGACAACCGTTATGTCGATGACGAACGGTTTACAAGGGCTTTCATAAAAGACAAACTCCTGTATAACAAATGGGGACGGCGCAAGATTGAACAGGCTTTGTGGCAAAAGCATGTGGAGACACAGATTTATCAACCCATACTCGATGAAATCGGACAAAACGAATGGAAAGCGCAACTTCTGCCGCTTTTGAAAAGCAAACGCAAGAGTGTCAAGGGACAATCCGACTATGAGGTTAACGCCAAGCTCATCCGTTTTGCCTTGGGACGCGGATTCACGATGGATGTCATCCGGCTGTGTCTGGACAGCGATGAGGCGGTTGATGATTTCGAAGACGAAGAACCATGAACAAACCCAGAATCAGTTTCCTATCCCGTTTGCTGGACATCATCGGTCCACGTCGCTGTGCCATCTGTGGCAGCAGACTCGCCGTCAGTGAACAGGGTATCTGTGGTGTGTGCAATCTGCATCTGCCTCGTACAGACTTCCGTCTCTCGCCAGAAGACAATATCATGGCGCGACTGCTATGGGGGCGCATTCCCATCAAACGATGTGCAGCACTGTACTACCACGAGGGACATTCTGAGGCTGGACGCGTGGTGTACGATATCAAATACCACGATGCTCCAGAACTGGCCAGGATGATGGGCAGGATGATGGCTGAGGAATATGCCTCGTTTTTCGACGGCATCGACCTGTTGCTGCCTGTCCCACTCACCAAACAAAGACAGCGCAAACGCGGCTACAACCAGAGTGTGGAGATTGCCAAGGGTATCGCCGATGTCACCCGTCTGCCCATCGAAACACAAGCGCTACGACGTGTTACCTTCCAAGACAGCCAGACACAGAAAGGCAAATGGGAGCGCAATGAGAACGTGGAAGGAGCGTTCGAACTCACTGACGGTTCACGTATAGAAGGGCGCCACGTGTTGATAGTCGATGATGTGATGACGACGGGAGCCACCGTTACCGCCTGCGCTCAGGAACTGCTGCGTGCCAAGGATGTGACCATCAGCGTGCTGACGCTTTGTTTTGCGAAAAATTAGGCTGTCTTTCCACCGTTTCCTCTAAACAAAACTTAATTTCTGTCCCTTCCTTGTTTATATGCCGTCCTTTTTATGTACTTTTGCAACTTGTAAAATGAAAGACCCCTCCCAAGGGGAGGAGAAGAGAAACTTGTAAACTTGTAGACTTGTAAACTTGTAAACTTGTAGATATGAACAGTACCAAAAAGGCATTAGCCGCAAAATTATTAGAGGTGAAGGCGATTAAGCTGCAACCCAACGACCCGTTTACATGGGCAAGTGGTTGGAAGTCACCGATTTACACGGACAACCGAAAGACACTGTCGTTTGCCGACCTGCGTTCGTTTGTGAAACTGGAACTCTGTCACGCCATCCTGGAGCACTTCCCAGAGGCTGTGGCCGTAGCAGGTGTTGCTACAGGAGCCATCGCACAAGGCGCATTGGTCGCCGACCAGTTGGGAATGCCGTTTGCCTATGTGCGTCCGAAACCGAAAGACCACGGTATGGGCAACCAGATAGAAGGTGAACTGCCCGCAGGTGCGAAGGTTGTTGTTGTAGAAGACCTGATTTCTACAGGCGGCAGCAGTCTGAAAGCTGTCGAGGCACTTCGTGCAGCAGGCTTTGAAGTGGTTGGTATGGTGGCTTCGTTTACGTACGGATTCCCTGTGGCAGAACAGGCTTTCGCTGCAGCCGGCGTGAAGCTGATTACCCTCACCGACTACCAGCATGTAGTGGAAAAAGCTTCTGAAACGGGCTATATCAAATCCGAAGATGTCGAAATGTTAAGTGAATGGAGGAAAGATCCCAGTAAGTGGGGATAGGAGACCGACCCCCCTCTAACTCCCCAAAGCCCCCCTCCAACTCCCCCCTGAAGGGAGGAGAGAGCAAGGAGCGAGGAGCGAGGAGCAGAAAGTAATATCCCCAAACGACCAAACGACCAATATACCAAACGACCAAATAAATTATGGCCAAATTCGAAAGTAGTATCAAACAGATCGCATATTCACAGGAAGCGGTGTATCGTTGCATCAGCGACCTGTCGAATATTGAGAAGATTCGTGACCGCATCCCAGCCGATAAATTCGAGAAGCTGGCGTTCACCAGCGATGAGATCACGATTGGGTCACCCGTTGGCGAGGTGACCATGAAAATCATTGAGCGCGACGAACCGAAATGTGTGAAGTTCCAGACGGTAAGCAGTCCGGTGCCGATGATGATGTGGGTACAGATGCTTCCCGTAGAGGAGCAGACCTCAAAAATCCGTGTAACGATAGATGCCGACATCCCCATCTTCCTGAAGGGAATGGTGAGCAAACCGCTACAGGAAGCTGTAGAGAAAATTGCGGATGCCTTGTAGGCAGAGACCGCGAGATGGACTTGTATCTGGCGAAGTACGATGTGTTGGGCAGCATGGCGCATATCACGATGCTGGCCTCTATCGGTTTGCTGGAGAAAGAAGAACTGCCGCAACTGTTGCATGAACTGCGTGAAATCTACCATCAGGCCGCACGCGGTGAGTTTGTGATTGAAGACGGTGTGGAAGATGTACATTCACAGGTGGAGCTGCTGCTGACGCGTAAGCTGGGTGATATGGGTAAGAAAATCCATTCCGGCCGTTCACGCAACGACCAGGTATTGGTTGACCTGAAACTGTTCACCCGTCACGAACTGCGCGAAGTCGTCGATGCCGTCAAG
Organism: uncultured Prevotellaceae bacterium; assembly: GCA_902792685.1. GTDB lineage: Bacteria > Bacteroidota > Bacteroidia > Bacteroidales > Bacteroidaceae > Prevotella. The sequence goes on along the minus strand of CADBAP010000119.1, from coordinate 2,635 downwards.
GTGCTGTTCGATGAGCTGCAGACGAAGAGCGAGCAGCTGAAGGATGTGCTGATGCCTGGCTACACCCATCTGCAAATAGCGATGCCGTCATCGTTCGGTCTGTGGTTTGGTGCCTATGCCGAGTCGTTGGCCGACGATATGCTGTTCCTGCAGGCAGCCTATAAGCTCACCAACCGCAATCCGTTGGGTTCGGCAGCGGGCTATGGCTCATCGTTTCCATTGAACCGTCAGATGACCACCGACCTGTTGGGATTCGACTCGATGGACTACAATGTGGTCTATGCCCAGATGGGACGAGGGAAGATGGAGCGCAACGTGGCTTTTGCGATGGCCTCCGTAGCCGGCACACTGGCGAAGATGGCGTGAAGGAGTGTACCACTGGCTCCAGCATCATGCCCCATAAGAAGAACCCCGATGTATTCGAACTGATTCGTGCGAAATCAAACAAGATACAGGCCCTTCCACAGCAGGTGATGTTGATTATGAACAATCTGCCGGTAGGCTATTTCCGCGACCTGCAAATCATCAAGGAAGTCTTCCTGCCTGCTTTCGATGAACTGAAAGACTGCTTACAGATGGCAGCCTACATTATTAATAAGATGGAAGTCAACGAGCACATCCTCGACAACCCGATGTACGACCCGATGTTCTGCCCAGCTGATGGAACAGACGCTGAACGGTTTCGGTTTCGAGCGCGTCGATGAAGCAGAAAGGAGGTTGCTCGATGAATAAGCTCACAACCCTGATCATTGCTTGTTTTGTCTTTCTGTTCACTGCCTGCGGTGAGTCGGAATACGAATACAGTTCTATTCCCTGCCGGTTGGCTTTTGACAATGCGATACATAACAATGCGACACTGGCTTCTGGCATGAATCAGTTGTCGCCGGGAATCTTTGTGCGAATAAGGATTACAGATGTCAATCCAAGATATTTTGAATTCTCCAACAACCAGGGACTGACGGAAAAATCTATCTTCAATGCCATCGACGACCGTTTGGAGCCGATTCTGGGGATGAAGAACGGACTCATTGTGGGCTTTGGCAATCTTGATTCTAAATTCCGTGCCTACGACGCCCAGTGTCCGAACTGTTCCGATGCCAATGCGGCCATCATGCACGACCATTCGCTGACGATGACTACCGATGGTCATGCTACGTGCAGCACCTGTCATCGCAGTTACAATATGAACAACCGCGGAATGATTGACAAGGGTGATAACGGAAAGTCCCTCATCCGCTATCATGCAGCCACCTCCGGACCTTATGGTATCTTGAATGTGAATTAAAGGCCCCTCCCAACCTCCCCTTAAGGGGAGGGGACTCGATTTGCACTACCTTTAAATAAGGTACTCTCGTTCGAAATTGAAAGAAAAAACGTTTTTTTCTTTGCACTTTCCTCACTTATTCGTACCTTTGACTTCGTCGAAGGTAGGCTGCATCTCAACAACCAACGGTCTCTGTTCGCGAAGCGAGGGAAAGAAATAAAAATAAAAAAAATAACTTTTTATTTTGTATTGTCTTCGATTTGCACTACCTTTGCACCCGAATTGGCTGCCGCAATGGTGGAATTGGTAGACACGAGGGACTTAAAATCCCTTGGCCAGTAATGGCTGTGTGGGTTCGAGTCCCACTCGCGGCACTTGCAAAGCAAGAATGGCGCACAGAGTGAGAAATTCACTCGCGGCACCATAAAAATTAAAAGGTAAAAAACGATGCGCAACAACCGATTTAAAACAATCCGCAATTCCTTAAAAGTTTTACCTTTTTCCCAATCCCTTCACACCATATTCTCCCCCCTCGGGGGAGTTAGAGGGGGGTCCCTCCTCCTTCTCTCCTTCCTCCTCTTCACCTCCTGTGGTGGACGAAGCGGGTATTTCAAGTTGGAAGGACGCTTTCTGCATCTCAATCAGGGCGAAGTATATGTCTATAGTCCTGACGGTGCCATCGACGGCTTGGACACCATCAAGATTGAAGCCGGCCGCTTTGCCTACGAGATACCCTGTAAGGAGAAAGGTACGCTCGTGATGGTGTTCCCCAACTATTCCGAACACGCCGTCTTCGCAGAACCTGGCGAAGCCGTTTCCCTCAAGGCCGATGCCTCCCACCTGAAAGAAATGGAGGTCGAAGGTACTGACGACAATGAACTGATGACCACCTTCCGCAAGATGGTGTCGAACGTGTCGCCACCTGAAGAAGCCAAGCTCGCGGCCCAGTTCGTCAAAGACCATCCCGATGCTTTTATGGGCACATACCTCGTACGCAAATATTTCCTGCAGAGCATGACTCCCGACTACCAGCAAGCTGCCACCCTGTTGGCGGCGATGGAAAAGGAGCAGGAAGACAACCATACCCTGAAACGCCTGAAGACACAAGTGCAGCAGCTCAGTGCCTCAGCCGTTGGCAGTCCCCTGCCCGCTTTCCATGCCAAAGACATCAACGGACAATCCGTCAGCGATGCCAATCTGCGTGGGGGCGTAGCCGTCGTCAACCTCTGGAGCACGTGGAACTACAGCAGTCAGGAGATGCTGCGCATCATCCGTGCGGCCCACAGTCGTTCTGGCAGGCGCATGAAGGTCGTCACCATCTGTGTTGATCCACAAATCGACCGATTCCAGCGCGACATGATGGAGCGCGAC
>CADBAP010000118.1 GCA_902792685.1 uncultured Prevotellaceae bacterium | reverse complement strand
TATCCAGGAAGGGTGGATTAGTTTACTGTTTATAGTTTAGAGTTTAGAGTTAGTTGTTCCGTATAACCATAACCCCACACTTATGAAAAAAAGACTATTGCTTATGACCCTCGCCGCCATCGTATGTATCACCATACAGGCTGGCGGATTGATGACGAACACCAACTACCACATCGCCTTCGACCGTATGTTTGCACGTGGAGCAACAACGGAAATCGATGCGATCTTCAGCAACCCTGCTGGTCTGGCGTGGGGACACGAAGGCTGGCAGTTCTCACTCAACTTCCAGAAACCTTGGCAGAATCGTGACATCACGACCACCTATCCGATGTTCCAACAGATGTATGGTGACGCTACGCACGAGTTTGAAGGCAAAGCATCGGTTCCTATCGTGCCAGCTCTGTTTGCTTCCTATAAGAAAGACCGCTGGTCGCTGGCTGCGATGATTGGTATCGTGGGTAGCGGCGGCTTTGTGAAATACGAAGAGGGAATCCCGATGTTCAACGTGATGACGATGGGAAAGATCTACCAGCAGACAGCTACGCTGCCTACGGGTCCGATAACACCAGACATGTACACCATCGACTCCAACGTGAAGGGCAAGCAATATATCTATGGTGGACAGCTGAACTTCGCCTATAAGATTCTCGACTGTCTGTCGGCAGCTGTCGGCGTGCGTGCCAACTACTACGACGGATACAGCCGCGGCTTCGTCACAGCTACCACCAAACCTGAGCTGGGCGGCATACAGCTGATGGATTTGAACCTCAACGTTATCCAGCGCGGATGGGGCTTTACACCTATCCTCAGCGTTGACTATCATAAAGGTCCGCTTACCATTGGTGTCAAATATGAGTTCCGTACCAAGATCAGTACGGACAACAATACGAAGGCCCTCAACGTAACGATGAACGGCCAGACAACAGACATCCTCGCGATGGCCAACCAGTATGGCAACGAAGTCACCCTGCAGGCTATTGCTGCCAGTATGGGGCAAGGAATGGCTGATAAGATCAAGGACTTCATGCCCAACGAGAAGGTGCGCTACGACATGCCGGCATTGCTCACAGCCGCCGTTCAGTATGAGTTCACACCCAAACTGCGTGCTGCCTTGGAGTATCACTTCTTCGACGACAAACACGCGAAGATGGCCAACGACCGTCAGAAAGAGCTTACTCACGGCACACACGAGTTCCTTGCAGGTGTGGAATACGACATCAACAAGACCTTCACCGTCAGCCTGGGTGGTCAGCGAACAGACTACGGACTGTCAGAAGGCTATCAGAGCAACACCTCTTTTGCCTGCGACAGCTACAGCATCGGAGCAGGTACAGCCATCAACCTGAACGAACGTCTGCGTCTGAACGTCAGCTACTTCTGCTCGCTCTACAGCGACTACACAGTTGAAAGCAGCAACTATCTCGGCACAGGACTATCTGGCAAGGACGTATACAGCCGCACCAACCACGTTATCGGTCTGGGTATCGACTACAAATTCTAAATGAACTTCCCCTTATTCATCGCACGAAAGATCTATGCCGACAAGGGAGACAAGAAGAAAGTATCCCGGCCGGCAATCCGTATTGCTACCGTTGGTGTGGCAATCGGACTGGCTGTGATGATGATTAGCGTATGCGTCGTACTGGGATTCAAACATACCATCAGGGATAAGGTAATCGGTTTCGGAGGCCACATCACCGTTTCCGATTATATGACGATGGAGACCTCGGAACTCTATCCTATCCAGTTGAACGACTCCATGATGAACGTCCTGCGGAAGACAGACGGCATCAAACACGTACAGCGCTATGCTTTGGCACAGGGAATTCTAAAAACCGACTCCGATTTCTTAGGTGTGGTGATGAAAGGTGTAGGACCGGAATTCGACTCCACCTTTATTAAATATAATATGGTGGAAGGCAAACTGCCGAAGTTCAGCGATGAGAAGAGTCAGAACAAGATTGTCGTTTCGAAACTCATTGCCGACAAACTGAAGCTGAAAGTCGGTGACCGTATCTATGCCTACTTCATCAAGAACGACGAAGTGCGTCCGCGACGCTTTACCATTGAAGGTATCTACCAAACAAATCTGACGCGTTTTGATGAGATAACCTGTTTTACCGACCTCTATACCGCCAACAAACTCAATGGTTGGGAACCTGACCAATATAGTGGTGCAGAGCTGACGGTGAATGATTTCGAGCAACTCGACCAGATTGCCGCAAGAGTATCCAAGAAAGTTGACAAGACGATTGACGACTACGGATCGACCTACGCCTCCGGAACCGTTGTGAAGTTGAATCCGCAAATCTTTACTTGGCTCGACCTATTGGATTTGAATGTATGGATTATACTGGCACTGATGGTCGCCGTAGCAGGTTTCACCATGATTTCCGGCTTGTTGATTATCATCCTTGAACGCACTCAGATGATTGGTCTTCTGAAGTCGCTGGGTGCCAAAAACAAAACCATTCGCCACACCTTCCTGTGGTTTGCAGCCTTTATCATCGGAAAAGGATTGCTCATTGGCAATCTACTGGGTTTGGGTATCATCTTCTTGCAGAAATATACCGGTATGGTGAAACTCGATCCACAAACCTATTATGTCAGCATCGTACCTGTAGAAATCAATATTCCATTGATACTGCTGCTGAATATCGCCACTTTACTGATCTGTGTGTTCGTCCTTGTAGCACCAAGTTATTTCATTTCGCACATTCATCCTGCCCGTACCATGAAATATGAATAAGGAGGAGAGAAGGAGTAAGAAATAAGGAGTAAGGAGTAAAATTGAACACTCTGTGCGACATTCAGAATAAAATCGGCCTTTTTTATAAGAAAATAGTACACGGAACACAAAAAATTGCACAAAAGTTTTGGCTTTGTGCAGATAAGGTATTACCTTTGCACAAAATTTAAAGAATTGTGCAATGGCAACGATACCAAGTTTCAACTCATATATAGAGAAAACTATTAAGGAAAACTGGGATAAAGATGCACTTACCGACTACAAGGGGGCGACTCTACAATACCACGATGTAGCTCGAAAGATCGAAAAACTACATATTCTTTTCGAGAATAGCGGTGTAGAGAAAGGCGATAAGATTGCATTATGCGGAAGAAACAGTTCTTGCTGGGCTGTAGCATTCCTTGCAACACTCACTTATGGAGCTGTTGCCGTACCCATTCAGCATGAGTTTACTGCTGAACAGATTCACAACATCGTGAATCACTCTGAATCAAAATTATTGTTTGTAGGCGATGTGGTTGCGACCACCATTGATAAAGAGGCGATGCCAGCGTTGGAAGGTATCGTTTATATCCCAGACTACTCATTGGTACATTCACGTTCTGAGAAGTTGACGTATGCACGTGAGCACCTGAACGAGATGTTCGGCAAGAAATATCCCAAGTTCTTCCATCAGGAGCATGTCAACTATCATGTTGACGACCCAGAGGAGCTGGCACTGATCAACTACACCAGCGGTACAACGGGCTATTCCAAGGGCGTGATGCTCCCCTACCGAACCCTGTGGGGCAACTTGGATTTCTGTTTGGAGTTCCTGACGAAGCGAGTGCCCGCCGGCAGCAATATGGTGTGTATCCTTCCAATGGCCCACATGTACGGATTGTCAATTGAGTTTATCTTTGGTTTCTGTAGAGGACTGCACTTGTTCTTCCTGACACGCCTGCCAAGTCCGTCATTGATTGCAGAGGCTTTTGCTGAAGTAAAACCATCGCTCATCATTGCCGTACCGCTGATTATCGACAAGATTATCCGCAAAAGGGTATTCCCCATCATCCAGACAAATCGCGTAAAACTACTGTTGAGCATGCCGGTCATCAGCAAGAAAGTAAAACAAAAGATATGCGAACAGGTAATCAATGCCTTTGGCGGTAACTTCTATGAAATCATCGTCGGTGGAGCTGCCTTGAACAAAGAAATTGAGGCATTCCTGAAATCTATCGATTTCCCGATTACCGTAGGCTATGGTGCAACAGAGTGTGCTCCATTGATTTCCTACAGCGACTATCATGACTTT
>CADBAP010000117.1 GCA_902792685.1 uncultured Prevotellaceae bacterium | reverse complement strand
ATGGCTTTCACAGGAGCATAGAACATCCGCTGCCCAACTTTCTTACCATCAATAAAGACGGTTAACGTACGGCTTTTAACCGACAACTGAGCTTCGATGTGATAAGTCTTGCCTGACTCGTATGTCAACAGGTTACCATAGCGCGCCCCACCCTTCGCACGCAGTACGCCTTCGTCAGTCATTTCTATGCGTGAACAGCTCACACCATGATCGTCCAGAAACTCTATCTGCAACAATCCGTGATTGTTTTGTTCTGCCTGTAAATCGAAACTGACAGTCAACTCTGAGGTGGCGGGTATCTTGCGATCTACACGGGCGTAGTCAAAGGGATCACTATCGCTGAGCCTCAACCACTCGCCGTCAATGGTAATGGGCGCCATCTTCGGCATATACACGTTCCATTGGGTTAGGTCAGACAACTTGCCAATTGTCGAGAAATCATCGTTGGCATGGGCATGGGCAGCTGTTTGAACGGGCACAGGGACACGGGCAATCCACATATCTTCTTTGTTCATCGAATAGCTTACCCAAAGGTCGTTGTCACGGGGTATGCCATTTCCTTCTATGATACCGCGCACATACTGCGGGCCAAAACTCTTATAATTGCCGCCATAGCGCATCGGAGGCACCTCGCCACACACCAGGTTTAGCGTATTGTATTCCAATCCGTCTTTCGACAGGGAGATAGCGAGCGGCCAACGGAACTCGGAGGGATTATACACGGTGGCATACATACCATCCGTCAGCCGCTGTCCCCATATCTTCGCATTGCTGTTTACAAAACCTGGAGCACGCTCTACAGGCTCCTTCCACGTCAATCCGCCGTCGGTAGAAATCGAGGTCAGGGCGTGTTTCCACAGAGCAACAAGCCTGCCGTCGGGCAGCGTGTAATCACAATAAGCCTTATAGGGTTTGTTCAATGGTATCAACGGATCATTACGATCAGCTTCTTCCACCCATCCCATCCGCATACGAGGATTGGAGAGAATCTCCTCGCAGGCTTTTTTCAAGTATTTGTCGCCCTTCCTGTAATTGGGGAAATCGGTGTTCTTCTCGTTGAAATCATGGTTGTAGTAGAGGAAATATATCTTTCCCAGAGACCCATCAGACTTGATTTCACGGATGACACGCCCGATACCATTGCCGTCGTTGTTATGATCTTTCTTGTTCAGACATATACCGTAACTGGCTAAGGCATACAGGTGGTTGTCTTTGGAAACGTAAAAACCCTGTCGCTGATGCATCACCGCCTTGATGTTATGCGCCTCACCTTCAACACCTTCTTTCTTAAAACCTTCTGGTACAGGATACTCCGGGAACAGCAAAACGGGATTACTCCAGCTGTAACCATCATCCGACATCAACAAAAGTGTACGAGATGGTGGAACCTGCTCGTCTTTGGGATCGCTCAGATAGTGTTGATAGAACCGTCCATTCCAGTATGCCATCATCGGCTGGTGATTATAGGTCCAGTCACAATACGCTGCAATCGGGTGTTCACGATTGCTTCGCATCGTCTGGATATTATGTACACCCACCACAGGGGATAATCCACCATCATGACGGTTAGGATCACTCAGTGTTTCTCCCGTATAATGCACTCCCTCCTGCCCCGTCTGGGCAATCGCGGGAAGTCCTATCAGGATATAAGTTATGACCGATAATACTCTCTTCATGGTTCTATGTCTTTTCAATTGCATTGCTTTTGCGAAAAATTCTCTAGAGAATTTTGTGTGAGAGGGCACCTCTTGGAAGAAATTCTCTAGAGAATTTTTTCTAATCTCTTTTCTTTAGTTTCTCAACAGTTTTCTTGGGAGCCTTGAATATGGTACCATGCTTGTGCAATGGGGGTATTGACACGAAGTCTGACCAATCTTCAAATGTCTTGAAATCACGGGTAAACGATGCGCCGAAGTCGTACTTCTTATAGCGGTCGTAATAGATTACCCAGCCGTTTCGCACCTTCACGGTGGCAGGTCCCTCTACAAATGTTTCCGTAAATGGTTCTGAAGCTTTGCTCCACGGGCCATGAGGATCTTTGGCTGTAGCAATCTTCAGGTCACGTTCTGGACGGGTATTGTCTTTCAGTACCATCACATAATCTTTCTTACCACGTTTGACGAGCGTTGCGTCTATACAACTAAAACCTGGATCTATCAACAATTTTGTTTCTCCAAAAGTTTTAAAATCTTTTGTGGTTGTATAATACAAACGATGGTTGTTGTATTCATCCTCAATTCCTTTTTCAAATTTAAATGGAATACACGATGCCCAAATAATCATCATTTCCTTGCGAGTGTCATCCCAGAAAAGTTCGGGTGCCCATACATTCACAGTACTGGTATCTTTCATCACGGGGATGAACTGTTCTTCCGACCAATGAATCAAATCTTTCGATGAGGCATAACCAAAACCTAAATCTCCTTTCCAAGAACTCGTCCAAACAAAATGGAACGTCCCGTCAGGAGTTGGCTGAATGCTGGGATCACGCATCACACGCTGCTTTCCTACCTGTGGAGAAAGCCATACACCAGGAATAGAATCCCAATGCACTCCATCATTACTGGTCAGGAAACGTAAGCCGTCGGTAGCTGGTTCATGAAAAGAAGTATATACAAAGGTCTCACTCTTGCAAGCAGACAACGCTAATGCCAGAATGATTATATATAATAATGTGTATTTCTTCATTGCTTCAACTATTTAATCAGTTAGAAATCGTATAATTGATTGAGCATTCACCGGCAGCAGGAAGGTCATAATGCTGACCATCTGGAGCTACCAATACTCCCTTACAACCACTATTCTTATCACCTTCTATGCGAACGGTGAGAGTATGCTGATCCATCAATACATGAATCAAGCCGAAAGGCGTAGGAACAGCACCACGAAGCCACTGAAGTCCGCCGAGAACAGGACGTACCTCATACTCCTTGTATCCTGCCTTCAAAGGCTTGACACCCAAGTAGTACTTACCAAATAAATATACAGGTGAAGCACCCCATGCATGACACAAACTCTTTCCATAAGGACGACCATACATAGCCAAATGTTCACGTCCTGTTTCTTCTGGCACGTATTTTTCCCAAAAGGTTGTTGCGCCTTCTCGAATCATACCGCCCCAGTAATTCCGCACCTCATCGAGAACTTGCGTTTGGAAACCCATCTGACAGAGCGCTTCTAATTCATAAAACCGCATATAAGGTGTTGTAATACGTTCTATCGAAGCGTTCAGCATCACATGGTGCATGATTTCTTTCTTACGCTCGTCATCAACGAGATCATAAATAATGGCAAACATATTCGGAAACTTGGTAATTTGCCGATTCAATTCGCCATCCTCTATGGCATGAAGGTATGATTTTGCTTCCTCATCCCAGAAACAAGTGTCTATACGATCTTTCAGATGGTGAGCCAACGTGTAATAGATGTCGTGGTCAACAGCATAGTTCAAACCATGATCATCAGCATCAATACTACCCTGAGGCGGATTCTCAAGCGGGTGCTTATAGAGAACCTCAGCACAGTTAGCCATCGCGAAATATGCCTTGCACAATAGAATCTGTTCAAAAGCCAAAGCCCCTCGCTTGTGCATCGGGAAATCTACCCAATCTACAAAGATCCAATCATCGGGCTGCCCTTCCGCCATACCATCGCTATTGGTACGTTTTCCCACATATTCCATCAACGATTGCATACGTGGATATATCTCACGAACAAATTCCACATCACCAGTATAGAGATAATAATCATAAACAGAAATAATCCAGTAGAACGTATAATCCATAATCGTATTTACGTGGGACGTAACTGGATCTTTTCCGCGTAGCTGTCGGATTGTACGCTTCACACACGCAGTATCAAAACGCAAGTAATAATTCATCAGGTACGACTGGATGGCATCACCCGACCACGTCCAACGGTCACGTTTTATACCATCCATGAAAAATTCCCTTGTGGTGAGATCCATCGTATAGGCTCCAACCTTCCATATTCGGTTCAACAAATCATCGCTGCATTCAAAACTACCACTATGCGAGGTGTCGAAAGGTGCATATTCGTAATCCATCGACACCCGTTCGTAACTGCTGTCATCTGCTTTTTCGATATACACAAACCGGAAAGCCTTACTGCCCAGTTCCGGTTCTCCGTCGGAAAGTACATCAAGCGTTTCGCAATGTTCTTT
>CADBAP010000116.1 GCA_902792685.1 uncultured Prevotellaceae bacterium | reverse complement strand
TTAAACGAGATAATGGTCTCGCTGCGTGAAAGTCCCAGCGGCTGCAACTTTCCGTGGATGATATCCAACAGATGATGATTGTTCAATGCGTAAATCTTGATGAACAAATCGTAGCCACCAGTGGTATAGTGACATTCCACAACTTCTGGAATCTGACGCAAAGCTGATACAACAGAATCGAAATCTTCTGGATTCTTCAGGTAAAGACCTACATACGCACAGGTCTCATAGCCGATTTTCTCTGGTTCAATCACATATTGGGAACCTTTCAAAACACCGAGGTTCGTAAGTTTCTGGATACGCTGATGGATGGCTGCACCGCTTACATTACATGCTCTGGCAACTTCCAGGAACGGAATACGAGCATCATCGGTGACCATCTTCAAAATCTTCTTGTCTAACTGATCTAAATTTCTATGTGCCATAATGATATTTAAATTTTGTTGCAAAGGTAGCAATTTTACACCAATTCTGCAATAAAATTGCAAGTTTTTCTACAGTTTTATAAGAAAAAAGGACTATTCTTGTGCGTCAGAACGTGAAACAGCAGAATAATTGATACGTAAAGCATTCGCTTTTCGTAACGCTTGCTTTACGTCGGTAATGATTCCCATCGGTACAAAACGGTCGGCCTTGATACTGACAGTCATCGCTGCCGCATCATCAGGCGACATCGAATTGCGCTCAGCAATGACATAGTCCTGCACCTCATCGACACTAATCAGTTTGTCGTTCATCTGGATGCAGGTCTCTCCGTTTCTCTCTCCTCTATTCCCTATATAAATATAGGTAACCGCCGACTTCTTCGTAAGCTTCGTCAGTTCCGTACCTGCAGGCACCTGATACTGCACCTTCAGCGTAACCTGCCGCATGTGGGTAACAATCATGAAAAAGAAAAGCACCGTGAAAATCAAATCGGGCAATGAGGCCGTATTCAAGGCAGGCACATCATGACGGAGGCGACGACGAAACATACTCATTGTGCGCCCTCCTTTCCATTCTCTCCTCTCTTCTCAACCGTCTGATAAATCTCCGAGATACGCTGCGGAATCGCCTGACGAAGTTTCTCCTTCTGCTCATCCGAACACTGGACGAAAGCATAACCGTAGTCTTTCCGTGCTTTCTGGTCGCGCAACAAATTATAGGCTGCCACGATTTCGTTCTGCACATTGAAATAGCTGTCGTATGAGGCGAGGCGGTCGGCTTCCAACTGAATCACGTGTTCAGGACCTGTTCGTGCAACGAAGTCCATCACTCTTGCCTTCAGCTGTTTCATGGACATCGGTTCGTCATTACACGTCAGCAATCCCTGTGCGTCTATCTTCAGGCGCAGCAGCATACCCTCCTTGATTTGACTTTCCTGTATCTGTTCCTCCATCGGGTTGTCGGGCGGCAACTGTCGCGTCAATCCTTTGTCGGTATCCATCGATGTCGTCACGAGGAAGAATATCAGCAGCATGAACGAGATGTCGGCTGTTGATGTTGTATTCAACTCAGGAACGCTTCTTTTTCTACGTCGGAACATATTTCAATGCGTAATGCGTAATTATTGTGCCCCTTGCACCTTGCTCCTTGCACCTTTCACTCTACTCCACACTATCGCCGCTACAGCAACGATTATCAGGATAACGGCAGAAGAAACAAACATATCAGCAGCCTTCAGCCAAAACGTCTCGCTATACGTAGCACCGTTGATGGATAAAGCTGACGAAGAACCTAACAAGAAGGTCACCACCAACAGCAACACCGTGAAACCAGCGATGCCATAAGTAATCTTTGCGACGGGCACACCATTGACCACTTTCCCTTCGCCTTTCCTGCGACGGATGCTCACAGCCAACGTCCAAATGCCCAGCGCCAAAGCCAACAGGAAAACCAATGCGACGAATACCAGCAGGATATTGGTCAGGAGCGGAGCCGTAAACTGCGGATTCTCCTCAAACGGCCGGTCGTAGCCAATCAGGTAGAACAGGCCGAACACCACTGCAGTCACCGCCAGCATCACATACAATATCGTATGCGACAGCTTTTCGGTTGACCATTTATCGATTATCTTCCTTATTTCCATTTTGCTTGCTACTTCATTATAGCCTCCCCATTAAGGGGGAGGTTGGAGGGGTCTCCTTTTTACTCTTCGCAATCGAATCCAGCAAGGTGATTGCCGATTCCTCCATCTGAGCAGTCAGATGTTCAATCTTTGAGAGGATATAGTTGTAGAACAACTGCAGTATCAATGCCACGATGATACCGAAGATGGTTGTAATCAACGCCACCTTCATACCCGATGCCACAATCGTCGGACTGATGTCGCCAGCCATCTGAATCTGGTCGAAAGCCATCACCATACCGATGACCGTTCCCAAGAATCCCAGCGAGGGAGCCATCGCGATAAACAGTTTGATCCACGAACAGCCTTTCTCCAGATTGGCTGTCTGAACAGTACCATACGATACAATAGAGCGCTCGATATCCTCCAGCGACTCATCCATACGCTCCAATCCCTGATAGCATACAGAAGCCACCGGACCGCGTGTGTTGCGACAGAGTTCCTTTGCACCTTCGATGTCATTCGCTGTAATACGTGCATCCACATCCTTTACGAAACGCTTGGCATCAATCTCCGACAGACTCAGATAGATGATTCGTTCGATACAGAAAGCCAAGCCCAATATCAGCGCCAAAGCCACCAGCGACATAAAGCCGGCATTACCTTCGATGAATTTCTTCTTCAAAGACTGATGGAAACCTTCGCTCTCAACGGGAGCTACAAACGTATCGGCACTGTCGGCATTGGCCACCACAGGCGCACCGCCCAACGAGTCGAGAGCAGCCTCATCAGCCATATCAGCCATCTCGTCCTGAGCATCGGCTTTCACTTCAGCTTGCTTCTGCGCTTCCGTCATCGGTTTGGCTTTCGGAGCACCAGGTTGGTCAGCAGCCACCGTCGATACCGCTTTCTCTTTCATACTGGCATTCTCTGCCTTCTGCTGCGCCAACGATGTAATGGTTGGCAACAACATCAGAATCATCAACATGGCGAATGCCGCAATCAATTTTTTCATCTTATACTATGTTTAGGATGTTGTCAAAAAAAACACTCCCATTATAAATAACGAGAGTGTCGTGCGGAGAGAACGCTTTGAATCCTTTTCATCCTGCGGAGAGAACAGGATTCGAACCTGCGAACCGGTTTTGCCGGTTACACGCTTTCCAGGCGTGCCTCTTCAACCACTCGAGCACCTCTCCAAGTGTTTCGGAATGCAAAAGTATTGTTTTTCTACCGAATAACGGCGAAACGGCGCGTATTTTAAAATTCTTTAACCACGAACATCTCCAAACACACGGGTTACAGTCTCGTTGGTACGACGTTCGACTTCGTCTGGTGACACCTGATAACTCTCGGCAAGTTTCTGCATCACATACACCACGAAAGCCGGTTCGTTGCGCTTACCTCTCATCGGAACAGGAGCCATATACGGACTGTCGGTTTCCAAGACGATACGGTCGAGCGGCACCACAGCTGGCAGCACCTCAGGCAGATGCGATTTCTTAAACGTCAGCACACCGCCGATACCCAGCACGAAGCGCTCGAACTGTAATAATTCTTTGGCTTCAAGCTCGTTGCCCGTAAAACAATGAAACACGCCGCCCGGCAGCTGGTCCTTATACCTTTTTAATATAGCAACCATCTCGTTCTGCGCTTTCCGGCAATGAATCATCAGCGGCAGACGGGTCTCTACCGACCAGCGCACCTGCTCCTCAAAGGCTTCGAGCTGTTCCTGTTCGTACTCACGGCTCCAATAGTAATCAAGACCGATTTCGCCGATGGCGACAAGCCCCCTCCTATCCTCCCCCATAGGGGAGGTACTTAACTCTGCCGTTTGCATCTTTTCCAAAGAGGGGAGTAAGCTTTTAATATGGGCAAGCTCCTCGCGCCAGTTTTCCTTGACTTCCTCTGGATGCAGGCCAACCATCGGATAAACGACACCAGCATACTGACGGGCAAGTTCGATGGATGCCACCGAAGACTTGTAGTCGATGGCAGGCACGAACATCTTGCCTACTCCAGCATCCTTTGCCCGCTGGATGACCTCAGGCAAATCATCGCGAAATTCTTCGCCGTCCAAATGAGTATGTGTATCAATCATTTTCTATCAAGGATAAAAGCCTCCCCATCAGGGGGGAGGTTGGAGGGGGCTTATCATTTCTCTCTATGCATCATTTTTGCAGCATAAGCCTTCAGTTCTGCTTTGCGCTCTTCTGGAACATGAACAGCAGCCAGATATTTCTTGCTCTGTTCGAAATAATAGGCAATCTTGTCCAACGCCATCTTGTCAATACCTATTTCATTATAGAGGCGTGTCACAGCCGCTATCTTGTCTTGTTCGTTGAAGTCCTTACGCTGAATCCAACTGTCGAGTTCAGCACGCTGTGCAGTATTGGCTTTGTTATAGGCGTTGATGAGCATATAGGTTTTCTTGTTCGATAGGATATCGCCACCAATGCGTTTGCCAAAGGTTGCCGCATCACCATACACGTCAAGATAGTCATCTTGCAACTGGAACGCCAAACCTATCTGTTCACCGAAACGATAAAGGTTTACGGCATCCTCAGCTGAAGCACCAGCCTGGATAGCGCCCATCTTCATCGCACACGCCAGCAGCACACTGGTCTTCAGGCGGATCATCTCAATATATTCCTCTTCCGTCACATCGTCGCGCGTCTCAAACTCGATGTCGTACTGCTGTCCCTCACCGATTTCCAACGCGGTCTCCGTAAACAGCCGGAGCACCTCAGGAAAGTATTCAGGGACACATTGCGCCATCCGTTCGTAGGCCAACACCAGCATCGTGTCGCCAGAGAGGATAGCCGTGTTGGCATCCCACCTCTCGTGCACCGTCTGATGACCGCGCCGCATCGGTGCATGATCCATCAGGTCGTCGTGCAGCAACGTATAATTGTGGTACGTTTCCAGCGCACATGCCGACGGGAGAATGCGCTCAGGGTCTTCTTTGTATAGGTTATAGGCGAGCAGCATCAATACGGGACGGATACGCTTGCCGCCAATCGACAACACATACCGAATCGGTTCATACAGACTCATCGGCTTGCGGTCGTACGGCAAACTGTCGATATACGCATTGATTTCTCGTAATAGTACTTCTGCTGTTTTCATATTTATATCTTAAACTCTATTGGAATCGCAAACAAGGTGCGGCAAACCTCTCCGTGCATCTTACCCGGCGTCCATTTCGGCATCATGTTGACCACTCGCAACGCCTCTCGGTCGAGACTCGCCTCAACAGACTTTTTGACTTGTGCATCCGTCACGGAACCGTCTTTGTTCACAATGAAATGCACTACCACCTTTCCCTGTATCTTCTGCGAACGGGCTGTAGCCGGGTACTTCAGGTTTTTCGTCAGCCACTTCATGAATGCCACCATACCTCCAGGAAACTCCGGCAGTTCTTCTACCACGCGGAAGTTCAACGGGTTGTCGTTTTCATCGAGGGCTACGGGGGCTACAGCAGACAACGACTGCGATTCTTTCATCGCCGCACCGTCGCCGTCGGTTTCTGTCTGTACTTCGGAAACGGGCTTCTCTGCCTCCAAAGGCTGTACTTCTTCCACCTCCACAAGATTCTCCGTGATGACAGGCATCGCCATCGGTGGCGGTGCTGCCGCCATCATATCCTTCTGGTCGAGAACAGGCAACGACTCCAAATCCTGCGCCATATCGTCGATCAACCCGTCAGCAGAGTCAGCCGACTGTCGCGTCGTCAGTTCCATTCCTACGAGGAAAAGTGCCAACGCCACAATGAGTCCCAACAGGAAACCGGTCGTTTTCTGTCGTTCCAAATCTGCAATATATGACTTCTTTATCTCCATGAAAAACACTAAACGGCAACTTTTTCCGTTATCATTAAGACCGCATTAAAAATTATGCATTATGAATTATGAATTATGCATTGTAAAAGCGGCTTGCTTGATTTTATCACGCAAATTTAGCACAGATATTTGAAAAAAGCAGTATCTTTGCCGATAAATTTTGGATTATTAAATGAAAAAAGTAGTTTTTACGCTCTTACTGACCCTTTTGGTGGTAACAACAGCGGCTCAGGAGAGTCAAACCGAATACAATTTCTTGCGACTGCCCGTGAGTGCTCATGCAGCAGCATTGGGTGGCGAGAACATCACCATCATCGAGGATGATCCGTCGCTGATGTTCTCCAATCCGGCATTGGCGGCAAGCGTCAGCGACAAGACCATCGGTTTGAACTACATGAACTATATGAGCGGTGCCCACTACGGCAGTGCTTCCTATACGATGATTCTCAGCGAAAAGGCTACCTTGGGTGCCGGCGCACAGTATATCAACTACGGCAGCATGAAGGAAGTCGATGAGAACAACGTCCAGACGGGCGACTTCTCGGCCAGCGACCTCTCCATCAACGCGATGTTTGCCTATCAGTTGGGCAAACGGTTCGTGGGAGGTATCACCGCCAAGTTCATCTATTCCAATATCGGTAGCTACAGCTCGTTGGCGATGGGCGTTGACTTGGGTATCAACTACTACGACCCCGAATACGAATGGTCGATATCGGCTGTTGCCAAGAATCTGGGCGGACAAGTAAAAGCATTCGACGACACCTATGAGAAGATGCCGTTCGACCTGCAGGTTGGTGTCAGCAAAACGTTTGCAGCCCTACCCGTCCGCCTCTCAGCCACGCTGACCGACCTGACGCACTACAACTATCGTTTCATCAACCACCTGAATATCGGTGCCGACATCTTCCTGTCGCAAAACATCTGGGTTGGTGCCGGCTATAACTTCCGCCGTGCTGATGAGATGAAGATACAAAGCGGTGATGAAGAAAGCAGTCACGGTGCAGGCTTCTCCTTTGGTGCTGGCTTGCAGTTAGAGCGTTTCAAGCTCAATCTCGCATACGGCAAATACCACATCTCATCGAGCAGCCTCGTCGTCAATGCCGCATTCTCTTTGTAATGCGTAATGCGTAATTTCCCATAATTCCCATAATTCCCATAACTCCCATAATTCCCATCATGAAAAAAATCACAATCGCTATAGACGGCCACTCTTCCTGCGGAAAGAGCACAATGGCCAAGAACCTCGCCAAAGAAATCGGATATATCTATGTTGATACCGGTGCAATGTATCGCGCCGTCACCCTCTTTGCGATGCGCAACAACCTGTTCGATGCCGATGGAAGCATCCACGAGGAAGAACTCAAACAGCGTCTCAACGAAATTCATATCGACCAGAAACTGATCGGAGTGCAGGAAGTAAAAGCCTCCCCATCAGGGGGGAGGTTGGAGGGGGCTTCTATTCACACCTTCCTCAACGG
>CADBAP010000115.1 GCA_902792685.1 uncultured Prevotellaceae bacterium | reverse complement strand
TGCTATATCATGTACACCGTATCGCCAGAGGTGGTTCAGAACTTCCATACCGACTACCTGTACCTGACGAGTATCTTCGTACTGGTGGGGCTGCTTCGATATATCCAGATTGCCGTTGTGGACAAGAAGAGCGGTGATCCGACAAAGGTTATCCTGCGCGACACGTTCACACAGTTGGTCGTGCTCGCATGGGGATTGGCATTCTTAGTAATCATTTATTTGATGTAAGATGGAAGAAGTACAACATAGGAAGAAGGCAACCGTCTATGCGTTTGATTTCGACGGAACGCTGACGAAAAAAGATACACTCTTGGCGTTTATCCGCTATGCCTGCGGCAACAAAAGATTCTATCTGGCGATGGTTCTCTTTTCGCCCATCCTGATCCTGATGAAACTACGGCTCTATCCCAACTGGAAGGCAAAACAGCAGTTTTTCTCGTGGTTCTTCAAAGGAATGGATATCGATGCTTTCAACGACGTTTGCAACAGGTTTGCATACGACCGGAAATACCTTCTTCGTGCGAAAGGAATCGCCCAGATGCACACCGCTTTACAGGGAGGCAGCAAAGTGATTGTGGTCAGCGCGAGCATTGAGAACTGGGTACGTCCGTTCTTCGAACATGAGTTTGCGGGCACGGAGGTACTGAATAGCGGACAACTGCAGGTAGCCTGTACGAAAATAGATGTGCGCCAATTTCGTGTGACAGGGAAATTCCTCACCAAAAACTGCTATGGCAGAGAGAAGGTGAAACGCATCGACAGGGCGTTTCCTCACCGAAAGACTTATACACTCATTGCTTATGGCGACAGTGCTGGCGACAAAGCCATGCTGGATTATGCAGACGAACGACATTACAAACCGTTTAGATGACCAATATTTTCAATCGTTTAGATGAGCAACAGCGGGAGAAGCTGGGAGAAATCATTCGCTTTGGCATCGTGGGCACCGTTTCCACGCTGATACAGGCAGGCACCTACTGTCTGTTAGTGGGCATACTCAACTATGTCGTTGCCAATACGATTGCCTATATCGTCAGTTTCATCTTCAACTATATCGCCTCCACGAAATACACCTTCCGCGTGAAATCCACCGCCAAACGGGGTGCTGGATTCCTGTTGTCGCATGTGGTCAACTACCTGTTGCAAACAGCTACACTCGCCTTCTTTGTATGGTTAGGGATGGAAAAGCGACTGGCACTCATTCCGATGTTCTGCATCTGTGTGCCGATAAACTTTTTGTTAGTAAGATACTTTTTGAAAAAATAGAAGACTCTCCCCCTGCCCCTCCCTGTTGAGGGAGGGGAGTAAATAGATTCGCAAATGGAAATTAAAATAATGGATAGTATATATAAATTAATGTATGAGCAAGAAAATCAATAAAGAAAACGTATCTACTCCCCTCCCTCACAGGGAGGGGTCGGGGGTGAGTCTTCTTTTGAACGCATGGAAGATTAGACGTGAGGAACGACTCCTTGCACTGATGGCATTTGTCATGATGACAGCCTTGAACGCACTGATGATATGCCGCTATTTCGAGCAGTTTATCCAGCTGACCGACAACTATCACCGTTTCTTTGTGCAGCACTTCATGGTATCCGGATACGACCCGCTGACCTATGCAGCCGTTTCCGACTGGGATACAGAATACAACGTGTATCGGCATCCGTTGCTGGCGTTCTTCATGTATATCCCCTACCTCATCAACAAGGGACTGATGCTGCTGTTGGGTATCAACCTGGTGCAGTTTATCGTGGCCGCCATCCTGGTTTTCTGTGCATTCTATTCCTTCCTGTTCCTCTATAGAATTATCCATGAAGTCATCGGAGCCAAACGGTGGGATGCAGCCTTGCTGTCAACATTCTTCTTCTCGTTTGCTTATGTGATGGTGGCTGTCTTTGTGCCCGATCATTTCATCATGTCAACGATGATGCTCCTGTTGACGCTTTACATCTGCGGCATCAAACAGAACAACAAGGAACAGATGACAATTGGTGAAACAGTGGTTCTGTTTTTCCTGACGGCAGGCATCTCGCTCAACAACGGTATCAAGACCTATCTGGCCGCCCTCTTCACAAATGGGAAGCACCTGTTCCGCTGGAAGTTCCTCTTGCTTGCCATCATCATTCCTTGTGCATTGATATGGGTGGGTGCCCGAATGGAATATCGCCATTATGTATGGCCGAAGGAGATGGCTCGTGCTGAGCAGAAGAAAAAAGTCACCGAACAGCATCGCCAACAGATCTACAAGCAGTACAAGGACACGGCCCAGACGATGGATTCGGCAAAAATCGAGGCTGATGTAAAACAGATTATCAAGCAGAAGGCGCGTGAGAAATACAAGCGTGACCATCAGAAGATTTGGAACAAGAATACGGGCAAGCCGATGGCAGACGGTGAGTTTATGCGGTGGACAGACAAGACAACGTCCCGATGGACGACTGCTGTCGAGAATCTGTTCGGCGAATCCATTCAACTGCATCAGGATTATCTGTTGGGCGACGTACTTCGAAACCGTCCCGTGTTTGTGGAATATCGCTGGGCCATCAACTATGTGGTTGAAGGTCTCATCGTCTTACTGTTTATCATCGGTATCTTCTGCGGCTGCACGTCGCGGTTCCTGTGGACAACCATGTCGTTCTTCGCCTTTGACATGGCGCTGCATATGGGACTGGGCTTCGGCATCAACGAGATATACATCATGGCACCTCACTGGATATTTGTCATCCCCATAGCCATCGGCTACCTCTTCGCCCGATTAAACCGGCGTTTATTGCCGTATCTGCGTGTGCTCGTATGCCTCCTGACGCTATTCCTGTTGATCTGGAACGTCTCGCTTGTTGTAACATATATGGTTAATTGAAATGAACTTCCCGTTTCGCAAACATAAAGAAACGATACTCATCACGTTGTTAGGGGTAGTCATCATGATTAGCCTCAACTATATGATGGTGTTATGGAAACCTGATATCTTCACCAACACGAAGTATGCGGCATGGAGCACTTTCTGGAATCATGGGGAATTGTCTGGTTTCGACACCTATACCTATATCGTCGTCACCTCATTTCATCCTGTATATGTTTTGTCACGACATCCCATTCTCGCGATGATGTTATGGCCTTTCTACGAATTGAACAACGCCCTGAAAGAGGTGTTTCATATCAATTGCGCCATCTATGTCGTGGCCGTTTTATGGACGGTGCTGGCTTCCTGTTCATGGATTCTCATGTATCGCATCCAGCGAAAAATCATAGAACTGTCGTGGCAACTCAGTCTGTTGCTTACGCTCTTTTTCTTCTCCTTTTCACATGTGATGATTATCCTGTTTTTTCCTGACCACATGGGCATCTCATTGCCGCTGCTGCTGCTGACCATCTATCTGGCAGGAAAGGCTTTGAAACAAAACAAACGATTCGCATTATGGCACTCCCTGCCCCTTGTTTTCTTCGCGACAGGAGTCACCACAACCAATCTGGTCAAGGTGGGCATAGCCGACTTGTTTACACAATGGGGAAAGATTCCTTTCAAAAAGATGATCTTACACTTCATGCTGTATCTCATTCCGCTTGCTGTGCTCTATGCGGCCTATTCGTATCAGATGGAGACGAGTCAAAAACAGGAAGAACAACGCATCGTGAAGATAGAAAAGGCGAAGATGAAAAAAGACAAGAAGTATGCGGAGAAATACAAGGCTGGAAAGCAGGAATACAAAGAACGCCGCGAACAGCAGATTCTCGACATCCCTATTGTCACCGATACCGAATATCATATCGACCGACTGCCTTCATTGGTAGAAAACGTCTTTGGCGAAGGACTGATTCTGCACGACACCTATACATTGAAAGATGCTAATCGCGGAAACCACCGGCCCGTTCTTGTCACATACAGCCACTGGTGGTATTACGCAATAGAAGGGTTGATCGTGGCATTGTTCCTCATGGGAATTTGGATTGGCAGACGGGAGAAATTCCTTTGGATGGTACTATCCATGTTCCTTTTTGACATGCTTCTGCATGTGGGACTAAACTTTGCATCTGCCGATGTTTACATCATGACTGCCCACTGGGCTTTCGTCATACCGATTGCCATTGGCTATCTGATCAAAAAAAGAAATAGACTGTCATATATGACCGTTCTCTTCGTTTTTGGTTTGACCACCTTCCTCTGGTGGCATAACCTGTCACTTATTACAAACTATATCCTTGGATGAAATGAATACAGAAAGAACATACACCATCATCGTCGTGACGCGCAACAACG
>CADBAP010000114.1 GCA_902792685.1 uncultured Prevotellaceae bacterium | reverse complement strand
TTTCTGTCAGCAGATGATGGAAAATGCCGTCTATCACCCGCAGCTGTTTTCCCTCCTCATTGGCAGAGATATACTGCGTGTGCACAACGGTTGGTGTGATATACAGAACGGTTCCTCCAAGAACCTGTCCGTTTTTGGTGGCTGTAAACAGTTTGATTTGCTCAGGAAACCTTGCCTTCAACAGTTCGATTTCCTCCAGTTTATGGATGGGGTGAGCATTGTATTTCTTTTGAAGGTTGTCTTCGAGAACTTTCCAAAAGGATTTGAAGTCGTTGCTCTCCTCAACGATGATGTGGTTATTCTTGCATCGGTTGATACCGTATTTGCGATCGCGGCTCCATTTCAGTCTGTTCCGAAGGTCGATGGCCGACGAAAGATTGCGCTCAATGATTTGTGCATCGCAAACGCTGAAGAGGGAATACAAGTCTTCTTCTGCAGGCACTTGGTGGTAGATGTGCGGAACAGGTTTGTAGATAACTTTCCGGAAACCGTTTTGTGCAAGGAACACATTCAGTTCTCTGAACAGTTGCTGTATTTTTTCGGCGGTGGCTTTGTGGCTGAGAATTAAACCTCCGTATGTCAGTCCTTGATGCGAATACAAGGTTGACGACACCTTGTTGGCAGGCAATAAAGCAAACAATGTGTTGTCCAAATAGAACATCAAGGAAGCGTCTTCAAACCGGTCGGCGTGATAGTCCATATAGCTACGGTCGAAGAGGAACGTTGCGTTCTTTGAAGTGGCAACGAAAGCATTCCATTCGTTCAAATGTACTGGAGTATATGGTATAATATTAAACACGTGATATATTGATAACCAGTTTTTTATGCGTTTTCGTTTGTAATTTTCTTGAACTCTTCGTAGTCGTAGATGTATTCGTCTTCATCAAACAGTTCCGAGGCAAGCACCAGACAGACGGAGCCGCTGGAGAAATCTTCTAATGTGCGCCAAGTATTGGTTCCCACATACAGTCCTTGATACGGATGGTTCAAGTGATGGATTTCTGTTTCCCCCCGTCCGTTGTCAAGTGCAACGTCGAAGGAACCGCTCACAGCCACGATGATTTCCTCGCAGGTACGATGAGCGTGTCCTCCCCGTCGTTCTCCGGCTGGAATATCGTATGTCCAATACACCCGTGCGATGTCGAACGGTACGTTCTTCATCTGTTCTGCTACCGTCAGGTTGCCGCGTGGGTCAACGATTTTCGGCAGGTTGATGATTTTTCCAATCTTGGTTTCCATATAAATATTAACGAAAAGAAAAAGGTAATATTATTTTTATTCGGGTTTTTGTGATACAATAATCCACAAAAAACTTCGTTTTTAGTGATAATGAAGGAAAAGATATTTGCTCCCGTCCTGACAAACGTACGTTTTGCCTTCTTTATGTACGTGTTGGGGCTTATTTCCCTTTTGTTTGTTCATAGGGGAGGGCGTCACGTATCGGTATTCGAACTGGTCGTCGATGTCTATGTCTTGTGTTGGGTGCTATACCTGTTGCCTTTGAAGGTATCCAAATGTGTCAAAGGTCTTTTCTATGTCATCGCTTACGGATTGGCCATTGTGGATATGTTTTGCGTATATCGTTTTGGTGCCCCTATCAATTCGTCATTGGTCAGGGTATGTGTGGAAACCAACCAGCGCGAGGCGATAGAGACATTGACTTCATATGTCACGTGGCAGTCGATATCTTTTCCGTTGTTCCTCATCATCTTGCTGTTGATAACACAGGTGCTAACAGCCTGGTGGCATCCGAAATGGGCCATTCAAAGAAAGCTGAATCCTTGGGTCGGGATCGTCTTTCTGTTGTTCTGTGTAGCGATCAGTGCCAAAAATAAATGGTTTATGTATCATAATCTGGTACAAATCAAGACGAGTATTGACCTTGAGTTGGCAACGGAGTATCCTCATGATGGCGGGTTCTATCTGCCGTTCTACCGATTGTTGTATGCTTGGAAGGGAATCTCTTTGGAAGAAGAGTCTGTCGAGAAGTTAGAAGAGAACATTGGCAAGGAGAAGATAAACGGTTGCACATACAAAAGTCCTAATATCGTGCTGATTATCGGTGAGTCCTATAATCGGCATCATGCCCAACTCTATGGGTATGCACTACCTACAACTCCCAAACAGATGGAGCTGGCCAACGATAGTTCCCTCATCGCCTTTACGGATGTGGTTGCCCCGTATCATCAGACATCAATGGTTTTCCGGTTGGCATTATCGATGTATGCTTACGGCCGGCCGAAAGACTGGGCTGATTATCCGTTGTTCCCACAACTGTTTAAGCGATGTGGTTATCAGGTAATGTTTATCACCAATCAGTTTGTGCCTTCCGTTGCCGACGACATCTTTAATTTTTATGGCAGTGTTTTTTTGAACGATCCGGAGATCAACCAGTCGCTTTTCTCCCATCGGAATACTCGTACTCACCTTTATGATATGGGACTTTTGGAAGATTATGACTCCTTGCGTACCTATCAGAAAGAGCACAATTTGGTGATTTTCCATCTTCTCGGTCAGCATACGGGTTATCGGGAACGTTATCCGGAAAGCGATGAGCGTTTCCTTCCCAAGGATTATCACCGGAAAGACTTAACCGCTGATGATATCAAGGAGTTGGCTTATTATGACAATGCCTGCCTGTATAATGACAAGGTAGTCAGCGAAATCATTCAGCGCTTCAAAGATCAGGATGCCATTATCATCTATATGCCGGATCATGGTGATATGTGTTTCGATAACGGCACGAAGGTTTATGGTCGTACCATCAGCGTGAATACCAAGGACGAGATTGTCCAGCAGTTTGATATCCCGTTTTGGATTTGGGCTTCGGAGTCTTACCGACAGCGGCATCCGGACGTCTGGCAGCTGGTGAAGGCAGCAAAGAATCGTCCGTTTATGACAGATAACATCAGCCAGTTGCTGATTTATCTCGCAGGCATCTCGTGTCCTTACTACCGTGATTCCGACAATCTCATCAGTCCTCGTTACCAAACCCACCGCAAGCGGATGCTGATGAATGAAATCGACTATGACAAAGCCATTCGGGAATAGATTGGTTTTACAAAGAATCGTTGGGTCAACCAAGCCACAACGATGATGATGGGAAGCGTGATCAAGATAACAACCAGTCGTTGGTTGTCGATGTCGATTCCGCATGATGTCATCACGCTATTGGTGACACGCATCACAATCCAGTGGGTCAGATAAATCTCAAAACTAATGGTGCCCAACCATTGCATGAAAGAGGTGTGGAGCATTCTGGTGATGTTTCCTAAACGTTTGTCTGTCTCGTAGAAAACATACAGTACTGGCGGCAGCGTGAACCAGAACAGACTCGCACAGCAGAACCGCCAGGTTACATGCTCGTATATAAAGAAGGAAATAACCACCAGTAGCACCATTCCTATTTCCAGCCAAGTAGTTTGCTGTGGAGTCATCCGCTCCATCTGTTTGCGTATGTTGCTTCCGATGTTTGATGAACAAAGCCGAAACAACAGGATGCCAACGGCAAAGTCTATTTGTCGGGTGAGGGGTGATGCATAGAGCAAAGGGTTGATCATATCTTCTGGAATAGAGGCTGCCAAACAGGCGTATAACAGTAAGATGATGGTGCCCGTGATGGCAAGCGTTCTGCGTGATGCCCGCATCAGGAACAGAAACAAGAAGGGGAAGATGACGTAGAAATAAAGCAAGTCGGACAGAAACCACGAAGGCCCGTTGGCAACGAAATTGAAGTCGTTGCAGGGAATCCAACTTTGCAGTAACAACATGTTGGCCAAAAGCTTTGTCCAATGGAAATAGTGTCCTAACCGTGCATCCAGCGCAATCATAATGGCGAATGTCAGCAGATGCAACGGATAGAACTTCCAGAATTGTTTCCGTAGGAAACTTTTGTGTTGAAACTCCTTGTTCTTCACCTTCTCCTCATACGCATAGGAGAGGATGAAACCGCTGAGGATAAAGAAAAACGCCACACCTCCTTCACCGCCAAAGCCGAATGTACTTCCGATGAAGTGTGACATCACGATTAACATGATGAACACAAAGCGCAGCGATTGTAAATTCTTGATCATTTCTCATTATCGAGCCACTCCTGGTTGTCTAAGTACCAGCGTACAGTCTTCTCGATACCCTCCTCAAACTGTAGCGACGGCTCCCATCCGAGTTCACGTTGCAACTTCGTGGAGTCGATGGCATAACGCAGGTCGTGACCAGCACGGTCGGTGACGAAGGTGATGAGGTCCATATCTTCGCCTTCCTTGCGTCCGAGCAGACGGTCAACGGTGTTGATAAGTACCTTGATGATGTCAATGTTCTTCCACTCGTTGAAACCGCCGATGTTGTAGGTCTCGGCAATCTTTCCCTCATGGAAGATCAGGTCGATGGCACGGGCGTGATCTTCTACAAACAGCCAGTCGCGCACATTCTCACCTTTTCCATAAACAGGTAGCGGCTTGCGGTGACGGATGTTGTTGATGAAGAGCGGTATCAGTTTCTCCGGGAACTGATAAGGGCCGTAGTTGTTGGAACAGTTGGTGACGACTACCGGCATACCGTAAGTGTCGTGATAAGCACGTACAAAGTGGTCGCTTGAAGCTTTGGCGGCACTGTAGGGTGAATGCGGATTGTATTTCGTCGTCTCCAGGAAGAACTGCTCACCATAGGCGAGATGATGCTCTGATGAAGAGGCT
>CADBAP010000113.1 GCA_902792685.1 uncultured Prevotellaceae bacterium | reverse complement strand
CTCCTTGATGCGCTTGATCCACGCCTTGTCGATACTCATCGCCGTCTGGTTCGTAATATGACATTGCCAGCGAATGGGAATACGGATGGCGTTGAATCCCGCATCCTTGATACCCTTAATCACCTTTTTCGTTACCACAGGATTGCCCCAGGCCGTTTCCGCCTTGATGGAATTGTCGGGCATTCCGATTTGCATCGACTCGCCATCCTGTCCTGGTGCAGAACATTCAAACTGGTTTCCCAGGTTCCAGCCCACAACATCCTTGTTCCATTGTTTAGCAGTTACTTCTTTACTCGTTTGCGTTACGTTCTCCACCGACTGTTCCGATGCATCAGCCGAACAAGCGGGTGCAATCAGGGCGATGCCCAATCCCAATAGCAGGTTCTTCATCATTTTCATTCGTTTTCTATTTGTTTTAACCATATTCATAAATGACGCTGCAAAGGTATACTGAATTGCCTGAAACATGGTTTGAAGGCATTCAAAAAAGGTTTCAAAACTGACATAATCAGAATTTGAAACCCCATTTGTCAGATTTGAAACCCTCTCGTTTCCCTCCTCGGCGAAGCCGACACTGCAACCCTCAGCCTTCACACTTCAGCCATCTGTCACTCACCTGTCCCTGTGGCAGAATGACGGTCATATCTATGCCTCGTCATCAGGTAGCTGCTCGTGGTTTAAGCAAAGGTGAGTTATCACAATAAAAGGGAAAGAACAGGTTTGAAAACTAGTATTTTTAAAACTGCTGCAATTTCTGCCACTTCTGCAAGAGTCGTTGATATACAAGATGTTACAAGTGGCAGAAATATGACAGAAATGGCAGAAATTGCAGCACTTTTAAAATTTCATGTAGAATGAGTACCGCCTTCAATGATTAAAGTACCAAATCGGTACCACAATGTGGTACTGACAGTACCAAAGCCTGGTACTGTTTGTACCAAAGCTTGGTACTACTGCTACCATTGTACGGTACTTGTCTCAAATGACTGAATCAGAAGCGGTATCCGAAGACCAGACGGGCACGCCAACGCCAATAGTTTACGTCAAGATTTTCGCTATCGACAATGGAATGGAATACCACAAGATTGGCTCCTACGAAACATTTCTTGAAATTTCTGACAATGGCGGCTCTACCGATCAGGATGAAATCAGGAAACTTGGTTTTCATATCGCGCCGTTCGTCGTTGACTCGCAAATTGTAATAATTGCCAACGACCAATGTGGGCAAAGCCGTTATGTGGAACAACCAATGTTTGGCAACAACCAAGTTGTATGCATAACCTCCACCAATAGAGAAATAGCCGACGTGCTCTCGCAGCTGTGGGGCATCTTCAGGGATGTTGAGCGTCGTTTTGATGCTACCTCCCATATAGGAGAGGCCAGCCAACCACGAACCAGCCGAGCGTCTTTGAATAAACGACTGTGTAAAGGCAGCAGGATATGAGAAATGGCGATGGTTGAAAGCATAGTATCCATTGATGTGCCATATTTTCATTTTCACCATATCCTTCATCAGATGATACGTGTTATGGTCGCCGTCCAGAATCGTTCCTGAAAGCGTTTTCGTATCCTGATAGGAAACATCTACTCCCCAGCGGTTGTTGTAGAAGTTGATGTTTAACTCATAGTCTTTGCTTTCACCTTTGAGTTTGAAGGGATTGAACGCAATACTTGCAGCAAGTCCCCGATAACTGGCGCCGATACTGAACGTTACTCTCGTCTTTGTTGACAGGTCGGCCGTAACGGGTATATGCTGAATATTACCTTCAGTATTGAAGGAAGAACCAGAGAAATTGGTGCGCACCTTCAGCGTAATCTTCCCCATCGGGCGAATGATATAAGCGGTATCATACCTGCCCTTATAGTATTTGGCCGTAAGCAAACTGTCGATTCGCTCCTTTTTGGTTTTTGACTTCTTCTCAACTTTCGCATCAGGAGTTTGTTCTAAACCTGTGGAATCATTCGTCAGGTCTTGTGCTGACAGGCTGCCAGCTACCATCAGTACGGAGAAAAATAAAATTAGTTTTTGTATCATCGTTCTTATTTTTTTATCATTCTAACCAGTTCACCTATTATAAATACAGGAGAAGTTGCGGCAATAATCGTCAGCCACATTGTCAAAGACAAGGGCACGACGTTGAACATGCGACCGCCAAACTGCACAATCAGTATCTGACCAAAGAACACCAGCAGCACAATGAACAAGAACTCCTTGCTGTGGCGCATATTCTTCAGCGCACTCTCGCCCGTCATAAAGGCTTTCGCGTTGAAGAGATTCCAGAACTGCAACATCACAAAGACGGTAAAGAAGATACTCAACCGTTCTGCTGTCAGTCCTCCTGATTTTTCATAACAAATAAGCATCGCCATCAGAACTGCCGTAAATGCCAATCCCATTCCCAAAATGAATGTTCGCATCGGATGACTGATGATAAAGGCTGAGCGGTTGCGAGGCTTGAATTTCATCACCTGTGGGGCTGGGGGCAACGATGCTAACGCCATCGCTGCAAAGGTATCCATAATCAGATTGACCCACAGCATCTGCGTAACCGTTAGCGGAGACTGGGTATCGAAGCAGGCGCCGAGGAACACAATCAGACAGGCCACCA
Source organism: uncultured Prevotellaceae bacterium (assembly GCA_902792685.1). Classification (GTDB taxonomy): domain Bacteria; phylum Bacteroidota; class Bacteroidia; order Bacteroidales; family Bacteroidaceae; genus Prevotella. The sequence continues at coordinate 1,750 of CADBAP010000113.1, read as the reverse complement.
CGTTGACGGTGAGCTGGAAGAGGATGAACCGCTGGATATTACGATACAACGAACGTCCCCACATCACAGCACGGCCTATCGATGAGAAAGAATTGTCGATGATAGTGATATCAGACGCTTCCTTCGCCACACTCGTACCGTCGCCCATAGAGAGTCCCACGTGAGCCGTCTTCAACGCTGGTGCATCATTGGTTCCGTCGCCTGTGACAGCAACTACTTCACCATTTGCCTGCAAAGCCTCAACCAGTCGTTTCTTATCCATCGGACGGGCACGGGCAATAATCTTCAGATCCTTCACCCGCTCACGCAATTCCTCGTCGGTAAGGGCTTCAAGATCGGTGCCGGAGATGATTTGAAGGTTGAGGGTTGAGGGTTGAGGGTTGAGGGATGAGACTAACCCCACCTGCCTTGCTATTTCAAGAGCCGTCAGGGGAGTATCGCCCGTCACTATCTTGACGTCGATGCCTGCATCGAGACATTCCTGAACAGCCGCAGGCACATCCTCACGAACGGGATCGCTGATGGCAACGATAGCTTGCATCTTACCGTTGCAGGCAAATGCCAGCGTGCGCATTCCTCGCGACTGGTAATCCTGAAGTTTCTCCTCGTAGGCTTTCCGTTCCTCATCCGTCATCTCACACATATCCATCACGATTTCAGGAGCACCCTTTGTTAAATGAAGAATTTCCTCCTGTCCCCTTTCATCCTTACTCCTTACCACCGTCGTCATATATTTACGCTCGGTGGTAAAAGGAGTTTCTTCAATCACTACCGACTCATCGCGTAGTTGCTGATAGTCAATCCCCTGCCCTTTCAGCCAAAGGAGCAACGCACCTTCTGTGGGATTGCCGATCACCTCATCGCCATCCAACTGGGCAGTGGAGTTGACAGACATGTTAACATGAAGAGGTCTAAGGTCAAAGGTCAAAGGAGACCCCTCCTGACCTCCCCTGCACAGGGGAGGAATTGAGTCGGAGCTTGAAGGTTGAGGGGTAAACACTTCTGCCACTTGCATCTTGTTTTGCGTGAGGGTGCCCGTTTTGTCGGTACAGATAACGGTAGCGGCACCCATCGTTTCGCAAGCATGCATCTTACGGACGAGATTCTTGGTTTTCAGCATCCGTCGCATGCTATATGCCAAACTCAGCGTGACAGCCATCGGAAGACCTTCGGGCACAGCCACAACTATGAGCGTAACAGCAATCATGATGGTTTGGAGGAAGTACGTAAGAAGGGGCAAAAGGTGTTGGGTGATGGGTGTTGGATGTTGGGTAATAAAGAAAAACGCCAAGCGCGCCACAACGACTAAGCCTGCAACCGTATAGCTGGCACGGGAGATGAGCGTCCCCAAACGCTGCATCTGTTCATCCAACGGGGTTTTGACGCCATCATCAATCTGGGCAGCCGTAAACACCTTTCCGCTCTCTGTCGCATCACCGACACGTTCCACTTGGAACACGCCGTGTCCCTCCATTACCTTCGTGCCCTTCAGCACCTGATGGGTGGGATAGGTTGCGGCCTCATCAGCATCAGCAGGATTTTCACTCTTGTGACACAGCGGTTCACCCGTCAGTGTTGACTCATCAACAGTCAAGGTTGTAGATTCCAACAGGCGACCGTCAGCCGGTACTTCCTCACCTGTGCTGAGCATCACGATATCGCCGACAACCACTTCGCGGCGGGGTATCTGACGAATATGGCCGTCACGAATGACGGTCACCGACTCTTCATCGTTGATTTGGTTCAGCAA
>CADBAP010000112.1 GCA_902792685.1 uncultured Prevotellaceae bacterium | reverse complement strand
GCTTCGGCTTTAACCTTAGTTTCTAACTCCCACTTTAACTCCACATTTAACTCCCACTTAAACATAAATATAATAAGGTATGAGAAAAATCAAAAATCCTTGGTTGCAGAAAGAAGGTTATCATTGTTTCGGCTGTTGCCCTGATAACCCGGCAGGCGTACACATGGAGTTCTTTGAAGACGGCGATGAGGTTGTGTGCTTCTGGTTGCCCCAAGCCCACTTTCAGGGTTGGGTAGATACGTTGCACGGTGGCATCCAGTCAACGTTGATTGACGAGATTGCTTCGTGGGTTGTCTTTCGCAAACTGCAGACAACTGGTGTGACCAATAAGTTGGAGGTGAAGTTCATGAAACCCATTATGACAACCGAAAACCAGATAACTCTTCGTGCCCGTCTGGTGGAGATGAAGCGCCAGGTGGCATTCATCGAGGTGAAGGTGTATAATTCCCAAGAGGAGTTGTGTACAGAAGGGAAAGCTGTCTATTTCACAGCCAATCAGGAGAAAGCGCGTGAAATGGGGTTCTCTACATGTGAGTTGGAAGGAGAGGAACTGTTGTTCTGATTTAAGAGGAAGTTAATTTGCTTCGCTCATAGACATAAAAAAAGGATTAGGACTGTTTCACAACAATTCTAATCCTGAATTTTCTAACTAACTTATTATCAACTATTCATTACTCATTAGATTCTGTTGCAAAGATAATTGTTTTTGATACATTTATATCGTTTAGCAACAAAAAAAATGAAAAAAACAACGTAAACGTTTGCGTTCTACTATATTTTATATACCTTTGCAAAAGCAATTGTTCATTATTTATTAGATTCAATGCAATGAAACAACGCAGGATATCGTTGAAAGACCTCGCAACTCGGCTGAATGTGAGTATTGCAACCGTATCGAGAGCTTTACGAAATAGTCACGAGGTGAGTGAAGATATGCGTAAGCGTGTGCAGGATTTGGCGCGTGAATTGAATTATCGTCCCAACCCATTTGCACAGAGTTTGCGAAAAGAAGCACCGCGCGTCATCGGTGTGGTTGTGCCCAACCTTGTTACCCATTATTATTCAGGCGCGCTCGACGGCATCGAGGACTATGCCCGTCAGAAAGGCTATTCTGTTTTCAGTTCGAACAGTCATGAAGACTATGAGGCCGAGGAGCGTGCCATTGATTCTTTTATCAGCCTGCATGTAGAAGGCATCATTGCTTGTCTGGCACAAGATACCACCGACTATTCACACTATAAGGAAATTTATGAGATGGGTATTCCGCTCGTGTTCTTTGCCCGCACCTGTCTGCCTGAATTGTTCTCCCATGTGGTGGCAAACGGTGATGAGGCTGCTCAGCAGGCCACCCAGCATCTGATTGATACAGGAAGCCGCAGGATTGCTTTCATTGGCGGTCCTAATCATTTGGATATGGTGCGTCGCCGCAAACACGGATATCTGCAGGCGCTTCGTGACAACAGGCTGCCGATTGACCGCGATTTGATTGTCTGCGACAAGATTGACTTCGAGGTGGCTCGTAACGCTACGGGGAAGCTGCTGGAACGTGAAGACAGGCCAGATGCCATCATTGCGTTCAACGATATCATTACCTATGCGGCTTTCGAAGCTATCAAGGAGCATGGTTTACGTATTCCTGAGGATGTGGCGATTATCGGTTTCACCGATAGTGAAACGGCATTGTATGTCACACCGAAACTTTCAGTTATCGCTGACCAGGCTTACGAACAGGGACGAAAAGCTTGTGAATTGTTACTTCGCAATATCAACGGTGACAAGAACATCTATCAGGAAATCGTTCCGATGCAGCTGATTATCAGGGAGAGTAGCGTAAAGAACCATTAACCTTCATCCTTCAACCTTCATCCATCGATTCCTCCATATCCTTATCCAACTGATTGCGCCACAGGTATTTGCGCGTTTCATGAACGATGATACCATTCAGGAATAGCAGCGACAGCAGGTTGGGTATAGCCATCAGCGCGTTCATACAGTCGGCAATGTTCCAGACGATCGTCAGGTTCATGATGCTACCCACGAATACGGCTATAATATAAATGGTACGGTAGCCGTAAGCCAGTTTTTTGCCGCTCAGGTATTCCACAGCTCTTTCTCCGTAGTAACACCAGCCCAGGATGGTGCTGAAGGCAAAGGTGAGCAAACCGAATGTCAGCAGGGGACCACCCACGTAGGGTATCTTGTCGAAGGCCAGATGGGTGAGTTTGGCGCCATCCTGAGATGATATCTCAGGATAGGCGATGATGGAGCTGACGATGACCAGTCCTGTGAGTGCACAGATAACAACGGTGTCCCAAAAGGTGCCGCTACTTGATACCAATGCTTGTCGAACGGGATTGCGTGTTTGTGCGGCTGCTGCGACGATGGGTGCCGATCCTAATCCAGACTCGTTAGAGAATAATCCGCGTGAAATACCGAATCGTGCAGCCATCATGACGGTAGAGCCGAGAAAGCCTCCGCCTGCTGCTTGGGGGGTGAATGCCGATTTGCAGATAACCTGTATGGCTGGCCATAGATATTCGGCATTGACAAATAGAATGTAGATACAGCCTGCCATATAGAAGAATGCCATGAAAGGTACGAGCATACTGCAGGCACGGGCGATGCTTTTCACGCCGCCTAAGATAACGGCTGCAGCCAACAGACATACGAATGCACCTGTGATGTAGGGTGAGATGTTGTAGGAACTTTCGGTCAGCGTGGCAATGGCGTTCGCTTGTACGGTACAGCCGATGCCCAGCGATGCACAAGTGGCGAAGATGGCGAAGAGCACCGCCATCCATTTCCATCCTAATCCCCGTTCCAGCGCATACATCGGGCCACCCAGCATCCTGCCGTCTTTCGATTTCACGCGGTATTTGATGGCCAGCAGTCCTTCGGCATATTTCGTCGAGATGCCGAACACACCCGTGAGCCAGCACCACAGCACGGCCCCAGGTCCGCCCAATGCGACGGCGGTAGCCACACCGATGATATTGCCTGTTCCGATGGTGGCGGCGAGCGCTGTTGCTAATGCTCCAAACTGGCTGACATCGCCAGTAGAGCCTTTGTCGCGTTGCAACGACAACCGTATTGCTGTGAAAATCTTCCGTTGAGGGAAGCGTAGTCTAATGGTCAGAAACAGGTGTGTCCCCAACAACAGGATAATCATAGGCCAGCCCCATAGGAACGAACTGATTTCAGATAATATTTCATTCATAATTCAAAATCAATCTTTATTTTCTCAAACCCCATCGACCGCAGCAGTTGTGTGAATTGAACCTTTGCGTTCGCTTGGGCAATCTGGATGTTTTCTTTCGTCATACAGCGAGTTATCATCTTGTCATAAGCCCGTTGGTAGAGTTGTTCACGAGCCTCATGGCTCCATTTGCCGGTCTCGAAGAAAGAGCGTGTGCGTGTCTCATCGATGAAGTTCCGGTCGAGTAGGGTGATGGGTGGCAGCTCAACCAACAGCGAGTCGCCTTGTTGCCGTATCCAATGGGGCTTTGCTTGATGCAGGTCGATGCCAAGACGCACGGTGCCGTAGTAGATGCGTATCAACTCGTCGTCGCTGAAGAATCCGCGGCTTACGGTATCGACCAGCTCCTCATCGCTGATGGCGAGAAACTCCCATTGACCGATATTCTGTATGGCAACGATTTGTGCCGGTGTGATGTCTATCTTCCTGTCGGCCGAAATCTCCATGCTGTTGTCTTTGTTGAGCCACACCAGCAACCACACGATGCCGACAACCAGCAGCACCATCCCTATTATATATAATAAGGTGTGCTGAACATTTGCTGCGAGCTGGCGAAATATGTTGGAAAGAAAACGCTTCATCATGTACAATTTACGATTAATGGTTGAATAGTTTTATTTTTCAAGTTCTATTCTCACTCCCAGCTCCTTGCCCCTTGCTCCTTGCCCCTTGCTCTTTGCTCCCAGCTCCTTGCTAAACTCCACCGTGATATCACTCTGCTTGAATCCCATCATCGTGACCATCGGAATAATCACGTGGGCAGCACTTGCACGGGCATTTTCCAGCAGTCCTGTCTGCGGTATGGCGTTTACGATACTGGCGCGACCCTGCTGTTCGTAGTCGGCAAGTTCCTCGTCGCTGAAGTTCTCACGCAGCAGCGCCACAGACTGCTTGATGTCCTGATGGTTGATTTTCGTGCCTGTCACCTCGATGACAGGATCGGGCAGGATGATGGTGATTTTCTGTCCTTCGCGACGAATGTTCTTTTCCGAGAAACCAGCGAAGTCGATATACGCCTTCAGCGTGGCATCTATCGGTATGGCCACCTTGCGCTTGCCTGCAGGCAGGGTGATTTCGAAGTCCTGCTTCATGAACGACCCTTTCAGCTGCAGCTCGTCGTCGTGGGTGATGATTTTGTGCACCCGATATTCTGAGGTA
>CADBAP010000111.1 GCA_902792685.1 uncultured Prevotellaceae bacterium | reverse complement strand
CTTGTAAACTTGTAAACTTGTAAACAATACCATGCACATTGCTATTGCAGGAAATATCGGAAGCGGAAAGACCACACTCACGAACATGCTGTCCAAACACTACAATTGGGAAGCACGTTTCGAGGCTGTGGACTACAATCCGTATCTCGAAGACTACTACAAAGACATCCATCGCTGGTCGTTCAATTTGGAAGTATATTTCCTGAAAGAACGCTTCAAAGACTTGCTGAACATCGCCAAGACGGATAAGACAGTCGTGCAAGACCGCTCTATCTTCGAAGGTGTTTACGTCTTCACTGCCACCAATTACCAGATGGGACACATGAACGAACGCGACTATGAAACCTACATGGAACTGTTCGAGCAGATGACCGGCATCGTCGGTTATCCTGACCTTATGATTTATCTGCGAGCCTCAGTACCACATCTGGTAAAGAATATCCAGAAGCGCGGACGTGACTATGAGCAGACGATGCCGCTGGAGTACCTCAGCAACCTGAATGAACGCTATGAGGACTTTATCTTCAACAAATACAAAGGACGTCTATTGGTGGTTGATGTCGATGAGATGGACTTCCAACACAACCCGAAAGACTTTGCCAGCATCATTGACAAGATCGACCGCAAGCTCTTCGGTCTCTTCCCTGATGAGTAAAAAGGTCGAAGGTCAAAGGACAAAGGACAAAGGTCAAAGGTCAAAGGACAAAGGTCAAAGGTCAAAGGACAAAGGACAAAGGTCAAAGGACAAAGGACAAAGGTCAAAGGACAAAGGACAAAGGTCAAAGGGTAAAAAAGAAAATTGTCAAATCGTCAAATAGTAAAATAAAACCATGCATATCGCTATTGCCGGAAACATCGGAAGTGGTAAAACCACACTAACCACATTACTTGCCAAACGCTATGGCTGGACACCCCGCTATGAGCCAGTAGATAACAACCCCTATCTTGCCGACTTCTATGCCGACATGAAACGGTGGGCGTTCAACACACAGATTTATTTCTTGAACAAACGATTCAAGGAAGTAGTAGAAATCTCGCGTTCTGATGAGACGATCATCCAGGACCGCACCATCTTCGAGGATGCACGCATCTTTGCGCCCAATCTTCATGCACAAGGGATGATGAGTGACCGTGATTTCGACAACTACACCGATTTGTTTGACCTGATGATTTCGTTGGTGAAGCTGCCTGATCTGATGATCTATATCCGTTCTACCATTCCGAACCTCGTGGCACAGATTCAGAAACGCGGTCGTGATTTCGAACAAAGTATCCGACTGGATTACCTGGAAGGTCTGAATGCGCTGTATGAAGGATGGATTGCCGGATACAAAGGGAACCTGATCATCATCGATGGCGACAACGTCAAGTTTGGCGATAATCCGCAAGACTTCCAGAAAGTTACAGACATGATTGATGCGAAGCTCTTCGGTCTCTTCCCATTGGAAGGATAAAGTCTTAAGCACCCTCCCGATTTGGGAGGGTGCTTTTAATCTTCTGTTCCCGTAAGCTCCTCTGGTATCTGCTTCTTCGGCGTGATACCCAATGCTTTCATGCCGTCCAACCGTCGGATGATGTTTCCTTTTCCGTCACGTAATTGATTTTTTGCCTTGTCAAAGTCATCATGCAGACGCTGGATGTCATTTTCCATCTTCAAGAATGTATCTGAGAATGTTACGAACTTATCATACAAGTCATTCGACTGACGGAGGATTTCTTCTACATTCTTGTTCATACGATAGTTCTGCCACATCGTTCGAGTCAGTTGTAATGCCATCAGCAAGTTCGAAGGCGACAACATAATGATATGTTTCCGATAGGCATACTGCAACAGGGACGAATCAGTCTTCAATGCTGCACTATACCCGCTTTCATAGGGAATAAACATCAGTACATAGCCAATCGTTCCTGGCACCAACTTTTCGTAGTTCTTGCCCGACAGTTCATCGATATGATGCTTCACCGAAAGTACGTGCTCCTTCAATAAACGCTCACGTTCATCGGCATCTTCTGTATGGAGCGCTTCTTGATAGGCTGTCAACGATACCTTCGAGTCGATGACTGCCCGCTCGTCGTTAGGGAAGACGACGACTGCATCAGGGCGATAGTTGTTGCCGTCCTCATCTTTATAGTTTTCCTGCAAGAAGAACTGCTCGTCTTTCACCAGTCCGCAGTCCTCCAAGGTTTTCTCCAGAATCATCTCGCCCCAATCTCCTTGTAGTTTCGAGTCACCTTTCAAGGCCCGTGTCAAACTGGCGGCATCATCACCGATGCGTTGTGTTTGTTCCTTCAATTCCTTTACCGTCCGTTCAGAATCTTCACGCATTTGTTTGACGGTACGTTCCTGTTCCTCGTGCAGCATCTTCATTGCTGCTTCAAAAGTTGATTTGATTTCCGTTTTATGCTGTGCACCCTCTTTGCTGTTGTCCTGTACTGTTTTCTGGAAGGCTTCAATACGTTCCTTCAGCGGATTCAACAGTGCATCCAGGCGCTCTTTGTCTGCTGCATTCAACTCCTTACGGCTGTCGCTCAACATCTGCGCAGCCATATTCCGCAGCTCTTCCTGCAACAGTTTGCCTTTCGCCTCCTGTTGTTTCTCCATCTCCGCACGCAGTTCCTGGCTGTGCTGCCGTTCTGCCTGTACCTTCTCCTCCGCACGTTTCTGTTCTTCAGACAACTTCTCTGCAAAACGATTCTGCTCTGTTTGCAACTTCTCTGCAAAACGCGCCTGTTCTTCTTCCAGTGTCTTCGCAGCCTGCTTGGCACTTTCCTGCGCCTTCACCAGCTCTCCGTTCCGCCACAGCCAAGCTACAGCGAATCCTCCTACGACACCTATTATAATATATACTACCATTTCCATCATCACTTCATTTTATAGTTGCTGGGTACTTTGAACTTGTTGGCATCAATCTTCGTGGGCTGGGTGATGGAGACAGCTTCGGAGACAATCTTGCCGTCCTTCGAGTTGATGACCTTTTTCAGCGTGATGCCTTGCCAGACGTAGTAGTCCTCCCTCGTGCTTGCTCTGCGTCACAGTCTTGGCTTTCGTGTCCACCTTGTAGGCTTTCTCGCCGCGATAGATATTCAGCGAAGTTGCCGATGAGCCTTTGACCTTCGACGCCACACGCTCATAGTGGCCGTAGCTGTCGAATGTACGTATGATTTCGCCCGTCTGCTTGCCCTTCGCGTACTTATATTTAATGGTTCCGCGCTGCATCGCATAGCGCTTCTGGACGGTTGTAGCAGACGACGTCTCCGTGTTAATCTTGAATCCATACTTCCCTGCGACTTTCTTCGCATCGAATTTCTTGAGTTTGATTTTCCCATCCTTGCCTACAGATGATGCCTGACCAGGCTGCAGGGCATACGACTTGCCTGCGGAGTTGCTCGTGATGACCGTTCCGTCCAAGAGATATACCTGCGAGTTCTTTCCGTCGTCTTGCACGATATACTGTGTGCCGATAGGCTCTACGGTACAGTTCGACATACACACCACATATCTCTCTGCGCCATTGACAGACTTACTCAGTTTTCTTTCGAAATTGGGCTTGTCCTTACTCCAATAGCTGCCATAGCGACCATCACGATAGAAAGCCATTCGTCCCGTTATATAGAAATGGATGCCATCTACCTTATATCGTTTGTTGTCATAATGGGTGCCGACAATGGTGTAGATGGAGTCGTTGGCTGTGAAATAGAAAGGTTTCTTTCTGCAGACAGCTGTTCCAGACAGGCTCATACGATACCAGCTCACATTTCCAAGCTGATTGATGGTCAGGCTAGTACGCGAATCCTTACACACCACCTTATCGTTCAAGTAGATAGGAGCAAAACTATTTCCAAATGGTTTCTTCCTGTGCTTGGAGCCGTTCCCGCAAACAATATAGTCGCCGTCCCTAAAACCATAGGATACGAAATATCCGGAGAACTTGCCCTTACACTCAGGACAGACGTTGTCTTCCGCCACGTCGTTGAAATTGGACTTTGCCGACTTGCTGTATTTCTCCACCACGTTCAGTTTCATGCGGCATCGGAGCGTCAGATACATCCCTCCCGTCCATATCCTGTAATCCATATCCACACGAACGTATGAGGCACCCTTGGGAATAGTAATGGAGTGCGACTGGGGTTTATTCCCTTTCACTTCATGCTCCTTTCCCTTCGCATCGTCCGCCCCCGCATAGTATCTGATCCGCTGGATGGGAATAAACGGCGTGAGCAAGTAAGAAGTAGAAAAATTCTCATTGTTTGAAAAGACCATCTCTCCCACCGTACCCTTGCACGCCAGCTTGAGGGTAGCCCCAGCCTTCACCTCGCCAAAGATAGAGACCGTCATCATTGAATCCGTCAGCACAGGCGACGACTTCTGGGTCACAACACCTTCCGAACACGAGTAGGCCATCTTCATACCCAGACGTTCCATCGTACCCGAGATCGGACTTGCGGTTGTTTCTTTCTGCTTCACATCATAATCAACGTGAACTAAGGTTCCCTGGGCGCCGCGCCAAGTACCATTCGTACAACTAATTTCCAATGTCGCCTTCGTTGCGCCAGCCGGCACCGTGGCCGATACGCTCAGCGGCTTTGACTTAGATTCCTTCGCCACACTACCAGGTAATTCGATTGGCTTTGGGCCATCATACTTATAAAAAGAAATGGTAATGTTGATCTGGCACTCCTTCGGGTTCTTTCCAACCGTGTAAGAGCCTGTGCATTCGGCACTGATGGTCTGGCCTGGCACGACGGTAGCCGTATAGTCTCTTGTCGACTTTCCGCTACTCGACCCGTTTTTCACCTCTTTGATATTAGAGCCTGTAAACGAGTTTTCCGACTTCACCAGTCCATCCGTGATATGGTCATCCATTAGACTAACCTTCATCTGGGCATGGCCTGTCAACGCTACGAACAGCAGCGCTATCAGCATCCATAATCTTGTGATTGTCTTTGTCATTTGCATAGATTGTCTAGTATTTATAATGTATTTGTTAACTGTGTACAAAGATACAAAAAATAATTGATAAAACAAACGTTTCCCCTATTTTTCTTAGAAAAATAATATGTTTTTTCCGCTTTCTTTACAATATGCCTGTCGTAAAGCCAGTATCAGGAACGTAAGGGAAAAATTTCCCTCAGTCCGTACCGTAAATTTGCGCACATGTCGAACGAAAGCGTTACGGATTACAGATTACAGTTTTCTCAGCAGCAAACACATGACTCAGATATCAGATATCAGTTTATTTGGGGGCTTACGGGTATTCAGTATTCAGTAATTCAGTTTTTTAGGACGCGGTATGTGTGTTTGAGTGTAAAAGAGCGTAAAACTTGTAAAGAAACTTTACTTTATATATATAATATATATATTATATATATAAAGTAATATCTATTCTCTACATTTCAAGTGCTGCTGAGAAAACTGAATTACTGAATACTGAATCACTCTGCACAAGTCCCTGTAATCTGTAATTACTGTAACACGTTAAACGAAATATCTTTACAACTATATTTCATTAAAAAACACGCTACTGAAGATGTCTGCAAACGGACAAATGTGTAAGAATCTCAAAATGAACGACTTAAAAATCAGATTTAAATATTGCAGAATGCCAACAAAACCTATGGTTTCATCGAACGAAAGCATAGCTTTTGAGTAACAAAACATGACCTTTTGAACGGTAAAAGCATAGCTTTCGGAACACGAAATGACGCCTTCTAAAACATCAACGAAATATATTTACACAACGAATCTATTTTACACAAAGGGGACTGTCCCTTCTGTGTAATTTGGGAGCGTTGTCCGAAGAAAACAAAGGTTTGATGTTGCGATTTTAGAAAAACATTCGTATATTTGCCCTCACGAAACGGAAGGGAAAAGCTGAAAAACGGAAGGAAAAAGGCGAAAAATGGAAGGAAAAGGCGAAAAATGGAAGGAAAAGGAACGATAAGGCACTTTCCGCTGTTGCAATCGCAGATGAGCGTGTTCATGGGATGGGAAATCCATCCTACGGCGACAGCGTGGAATCTGCCGTCGGTAATCACGTTTCCCAAGACGGTAGGTGCCGACAGACTGGAAGCCTTTATGCGACGACTGGTGGAAAAACAGGAGTTGCACATCCGTTTCGTAAAGGGCGACGACGGACTGCCCAGACAGTTTGCCGATAGCCAGATGGCGATTCCCATCGTACGCCGACAGATGAGTGACGAGGCAGCTACCGCCTACATGAACAACGACTTCGTGCGTTCCTTCACTCCTTACGGCGACCAGCCGCTCTGTCGCTTTGAAATCATCGAGACGCCCACGCAACTGTTGCTATTGTCTGATTTCCACCACACAATAGCCGACGGAACCAGCATCGTACGGCTGTTTAACGAAAACCAAAACCAAAACCAAAACGCCAGCACCCCTCCCCTCTTCCAGGCAGCTCTCGATGAAGAATCATCCTTGACGACTCCCCGATACAGGGAGTCACGCACGACAATGCTGGAAAAGTTCAAAGGCGTATCGTTTCCCACCTTGACAAGAAATACCGCCCATGCGTGGGGACATCATCTGCTGATGACACAAACCATTGACAGGATTACTGTTGACGAATGGTGCCGGCAGCATCGTGTCGATGCCAACCTGCTGTTGACAGCCGCCTTCAGCATCGCACTGGCGAAACTCAGTCATCAGCAGCAATCGGCATTCTTCGTATTGAATCACGGACGCACCAGTCGACCGTTGCGCCAAGCCTTCGGTATGTTCGTACGGTCGTTGCCCGTCCTGCTGACTGTTGACGGCAACCAGTCGGTTATTGACTATATCAAAGGTATTCGTCACGAACTGATGAGCACGTGGCGAAACAGCATCTATCCCTCCACCCATTTCTGTAGGGATATGCAGATGAAACCCGCCGTCACGTTCGGTTTCCAGAGTGCTGCGATGGAGGAGACGTTCACGTTGGACGGCAAAAGATATCCTGGTCGGCAGCTGAATCACGGAGATGTGTGCAACGACCTGAACGCAACCGTCTATGTCTGTGACGACCGCTACGAGATACGCGTCGATGCCAGCGCCGCCCTCTACAACAAAACGACGCTGCAGATGGTGGCCGATGCTGTGGCAACCTGTGCGAAAGCCTTGATGCAGAAGCCTGACGCAAGGTTGCAAGACATCAGCCTCACCGACGAGGACGAACAGCAACGACTCATCAACTTAGGACAAGGCGAACGACTGGAATACGACTCCACGCAGACATGGACGGACCTGTTCTGCAGACAAGCACAAGCAACACCCGATGCGACAGCCGTCGTTGCAGAAAATGGGTCGCTCACCTATCAGGAATTAGACGAGCAATCGTCTGTCTTTGCCCGTGAAATCACGCGCAGCCCTCTGGATGACAGTCCATTTGTCTGCCTGACCACTACCCGCAAGAAGGAATGGATGGTACAGGTGATTGGCGTGATGAAGGCTGGAAAAGCCTTCGTGCCCATCGACCCTGCATGGCCAGAAGCGCGCAAGCAACAGATTCTTGACGACATTCGCCAAACACCCAAACGACCAAACGACGACCCCACCCCTTCCCTCCCAAGGGGAGGGAGTCCCAAACGACCAACACCCCCAGCCTACCTCATCTACACCTCCGGTTCCACAGGCAAGCCGAAGGGCGTGATGATTACGCATCAAGGGCTACTCAACCTCACACATTTCATCGTGCGCCATTGGCGTCTGACGGCACAGAGCCGCATCAGTTGTCATTCGCCGCTGACCTTCGACGCATCCGTAGAAGACCTGTTTCCCGTGCTGACAACAGGCGGAACGCTCTACATTGTTCCTGACGATATCCGCATGAACCTGTCGGCTTTGGCGCAATACCTTCACGACAACCAGATCACGGGCGGCTGCTACACCACACGACTGGGCGTGATGCTGGCTCGCGAGCACCAGCTGCACGTCGATTACCTGTGTTTAGGTGGTGAAAAACTCACGACACCTTTATTAAATAGCATCCCACACCGAGAGGGCTACCGCCTCATCAACACCTACGGACCAACAGAGTGTACCGTCGATGCCACCTATTGTGAACTCAATGAGGAGGTGCCCGTTCCTATCGGTAGACCGCTCGACAATATGCAGGCGTTTGTCGTTGACCCACACGGACAACTGCTTCCGCAAGGGGCTGTGGGCGAACTGTGGCTGGCGGGACCGCAGGTGGCTGCAGGCTATTGGAACGACGAACGACTGACAAAGGAAAAGTTCACCGCCTGTCGGTTCTGCAAGGAAATCGCATACCACACGGGCGACCTCGTCAGATGGAACGCGGAAGGACTCCTGGAGTTTGTGGGGCGTATGGACAAACAGATCAAACGACGCGGATATCGCATAGAAACAGGCGAGGTGGAAGAGGCACTTTGTCGTCTTGACGGCATCAAAGAAGCGACGGTCGTGTTGCATGACGACAAGCTATGCGCCTATTTCACAGCCACCCAAACGCTGTCACCAAATGCTATCCTACAAGCCCTGCATCGGCTGTTGCCCGACTATATGCTGCCCGATGCATTGATGCAATTAGAAACACTTCCGCTCAACAGCAACGGGAAGATTGATACGGGAAAACTACCCGTCCCATCACCAACCGACAGCATTCGCGAATACGTTGCTCCCGCCAACGAACGGGAACGACTGCTTTGTCAGGCATTCAGCAAGGTGCTGCAGACAGACCGCATAGGCGTAACCGACAATTTCTTCGAATGCGGAGGATCATCGCTCACAGCCATGCTGTTATTAGGCGAAGCTGAGAAAATGGGCATCCGCCTGACCTACAACGACATCTACGAACATCCAACGGTGAGAGAGTTGAAGGCCACCCATCCAACCATTCAACCTGGAGGTTATCACAAACCCTATCATCATGGCCTTCCCCTTCAGGGGGAGGTTGAAGGGGGCATTATTCTCCTCACCGGCTCCACTGGTTTCCTCGGCATCCATATCCTTCGCGAACTCATCGCCCATGAGGCGAAGACGGTCTGTTGTCTGGTCAGGAACAAGGACGGCATGAAGGCAGAAGAACGGTTGCGCGAACGCATCCGTACCTATTTCGGAGCAGAATCGCCATTATTACCACTCATCGGCAAAGAGATACAGGTAGTTTGTGGTGACATCAAATCTCCCCTTCCTTTGGAAGGGGTTGGGGGTAGGCTCATCATCCATTGTGCTGCTGACGTTCGCTACTTCGCCCAAGGCACAGCGATAGAAAACACCAACATCAAAGGAACGGCAAACATTATCGACCTTTGTCTGCAACATCATGCCCGTTTGATACATATCTCCACCACATCGTTGGAAAGCCCCCTTACTCCACATTCCACAAGCATCCCCTACCTCCAATCCAAGCGTGCTGCAGAGGAGCTGGTAGAGAAAGCAATGAAAGAACAAGGATTAGAGGCGCAGATTATACGTATCGGCAATCTGATGCCGCGAAAGTCAGACGGCAGATTCCAAGTGAATGCTGAAAACAATATGTTCATGAGACTGCTGAACACCATACGAAAAACTGGCGTTTGTCCTGAAAGTATGATGGACTA
>CADBAP010000110.1:4971-5827 GCA_902792685.1 uncultured Prevotellaceae bacterium | reverse complement strand
GGCAACATTCACCAGCCATATTGAGATCATGAACCGATGCAAGTCATACGATGAACGCGTGTTCTATATGCTTTACGCTGCACGCCAAAGGCTTAATACAGAGGAACTACGTCGTTGCATTGTCAATCAGACTTATTCTACGCTTCTTGACAAAGACAAGATGCTGTCGCCACAACTGCTGAAAGATTATCCCAGTTCTGAGTACTTGCTAAAGGACAAGGCTGTAGTGGACTTCCTGGGTCTTCCTGCAAAACACAATGAGCACCACCTGCACAAAGGATTGCTTGAACATATGAAGGAATTCATTCTGGAATTGGGCAAGGATTTCCTTTTCGTTGATAGTGAATATGGAGTTCAAGTGGGTGGGTCAACCAAGCGCATAGACCTGCTTTTCTATCATCGGGCATTACAATGTCTGGTTGCAATCGAGTTGAAAGCGGTTGATTTCCAGCCTGAGTTTGTCGGCAAGATGGATATGTATCTGGAGGCCCTTGACAGAGATGTGAAGCGGGATAACGAGAATCCAAGTATTGGTATTATCCTCTGTCCATCTGCTGACCGCAGCATGGTAGAATACACACTGAGCCGTTCTCTAAGCCCTACGATGGTGGCTGAATACCAACGGAAACTGATACCGCAAGAGGTAATGAGAAGATCTCTTGAAGAATACTGCTCGTTCATTAAAGATAATCAATAATAGCTTATGTCACGACTTGGCGATTTATACAAGGCACTTTTCTAAGCCGTTGTTCACTCTAGAACAAATTACTCATTATCAAGAATATGCAACAGAAAAGGCTATGGCTGTTTTCATTGTATTAGGCGTTGGGGGTGCTCCTTCCATGCCGGAAGAACT
>CADBAP010000110.1:0-4915 GCA_902792685.1 uncultured Prevotellaceae bacterium | reverse complement strand
ATATTGGGAGGATTTACGTGAGGTATTTGAACTCTGGCATATTTCAACACGAAGTACTGGAATATGTAAAAGGGAATAATGATGTCCAGAAAGATGTCCTGAAAGAACTGTCTGAAAGACAGGTAGTTATATTAGAATTGATATATACGTCACCAGAAGCAACTCTAATAGAAATGTCCAGAAAGCTTAAGGTGTCCGATAAGACTATCCAGCGAGAGTTTACAGCTATTAGGAAACTTGGTATCAATATTGAGCGTCAAGATGGACGCAAGGAAGGTAAATGGGTTATCAAGATAGAAAAGTAGGGAATAGATTAAGGGATAAGAAAATCCTATAATAAGTGTTGATGCTTTGCGCAAGTATATGAATAATTGTGGAAGCATCTACTTCTTGACTTGATTCTTTGCTATTCTTCGTGGTATCTAAGTTCCAAAATTGATGGAACAGCTTAAAAATGTTCCTTAAAAATGTTCCATCAATGTTCCATCAAAATTTAGGATAATAGAAAATAAGAATCCCTGTAAGTTTCTGGCTTACAGGGATTTGCTTTGGAGGGTGCCCGGTGGGACTCGAACCCACGACATTCAGAACCACAATCTGACGCTCTAACCAACTGAACTACGGGCACCATCATGTCTTTGCCTATGAGAGAGCAGCGCCTGATAAATCAGGATGCTTTCTGAAAGCGGGTGCAAAGGTACGCGAATTATTTGAATTGACCAAATAAATCGCGTACTTTTTTGCAGTGCTTATTTCTTTGCAGCGTCCTGTGCTGGTGCTGCGGCAGGTGCAGCAGCTTTTGTGTCTGCAGCCTTTGCGTCAGCTTTACCCTGTGGAGCCTGCTGCTGGCTTGCGCCGAAGTTAGGCAGGTTGTTTGGATTAGCTGCGCTGTTTTCCTGTGTGTTCTCCAGTGCGCTCTTCTCAGTTGTAGCGGTAGGAGCAACATAAGCGCAAACGACGCTGAATACGACCATAGCGATCGCAAGTGCCCATGTAGCCTTCTCGATGAAGTCTGTGGTCTTGCGTACGCCCATAATCTGGTTTGATGATGAGAAGTTGGATGCGAGTCCACCTCCCTTAGATTCCTGGATCAGTACGATACCAATCATCAGGATTGATGCGATAACGATCAGAATTACAAATAATGTGTAAAGTCCCATTTTTTTAATGTTTTATTTTGTTATTATTTATATGCTTGTACTTGCACGTCCAACGTTCACGAATGACTCTCATTTCGGATGATTTTTTCGAGAAATCGGATTTGGTCTGCAAAGTAACTATTTTTTTTCGGATAAATCAAATTTAATCGCCTAATAATTTCCAAAGCCTTCAAATATCGCCCTTGTTTGATGTAAATTCGGGCTAAAGTCTCTGTAAAATACTCTTCATCGACACCATTTTGTGTGTCATTGTCTTCCTCGGACATCTCCGGCTCATACTCCGTTTCTTCTTTGAGTTCAATCTTGCCGCCTTCCTCATGCAGGAATGTGTCGATGAGGCTTTGTCCTTTCATCGGTTCGCGTGCAAGGTCGTTCGTCGCTTCCGTTTCCAGAAGGTATGCCACATAGTCGATGGCTGCATCAGCCGGAGTGGGTTTGCGCTTGCCGTTTTTGTCGTCGGACTTGCTGTCTTCTGGAATCTGCTCCAGGAAGTCGTCGATGAGCGCAACGGTGCGGCTTTCCTCAGCGGGCGAGCCGGTTGTTTCAGCATCCTTTTCTGTTTGTCTGACTGGTGCCGTCTGTTCTTTTTTCAGCCGATAGTGGGCAGCCTCTACGAGTTCGAAGAGTTTGTTGCGGTCGGTGATATAGATGGCAGCACGACGCAGTTCCTCATCGAAGGTGGGGTCGTGCAGCAGATACAGGTTCTTCAGCAACAGCAGACGGGCTGTCTGATAGTAGGGATAGAGTGCCAGCAGACTTCGGAGTTCGTAGAGCGTCTCCTTGTCCATTTCTTCCGGATGATCTATCAGATAGGCGAGTTGCATGCTTAATGTTTAATGGTTAAAGGTTAATGAGGCTACCAGTTGGCGACAGTCGAGTTGAAGATCTGGTCGCAGATATCTTTGAGGATTTCTTCTACAAGACTCTGTTGCACTGCGTTCAGGCTCGCTTTGGAGTCGTAGGACTGTGCGGCTGTAAACTGTTTCTCGAAGTCTTCCGCGTGGTTGGCATTGTTGATGAAGCGCACATTGACCGTTACCGACAACTCTACCTGTGCAGAATAGCCTTCGCTGCTGACAGATTTGTTGCGCTGCTGGTACTGGGTAATCTCTCCAGAGAGCTGCAGGTCGCCGTTGCGCTTGACCTGTTGCAGCTTGGTATGAGTGGCAAACTGGTCTTTCAGCTGATTGTTGAACATAGCGCCCATCGGTCCCCATACATAGCTGGCACGATTGGGAAACTCGTCAATCTGTATGGTCTTCGTCTTGTTGTAGTCAATGCTGGCACCATTGAACGAGTATTTGACGGCACAGCTGTTGAGTGTGAGCAGACTCATTAGACAGAGGACGAGCACAAGACCGTATTGCTTGATTTTCCGATACAGCGTGCGATCGCTGATGCCCAGTTCCTGAGCTGCTTTCTTGCGGTTGCCGCCATTGCGTTCGAGTGCTTTTTCTATCATCTGTCTGCCCAGATTGCTCAGGTTCAACGTTTCAGGTTCGCTGATTTCCTCTGCAATCGCATCTTCGACGGCAGGTGTGGTTGGCTGGGTGCTGTCGTGTTCGCTGACGGGTACAGGCAGATTGTCTGGTGTGCTGACGGGAATCTGTGCGGCAAAGCCAGCAGCTCCGTTCAGGTCGCGCACTTCCTCCATCTGCTTGCGGACGCTGTTCAGTTCGCGTCGCAGGTCGCTGACGTTGCCCCTCAGCTCATAGAGAATCTTATACAGCAGTTCGCGCTCACTCTCATAGGAGTGTGCACCTTCTTTCTGGATTGTTGCCAGTTGTGTGCTCTCAGGATCTTCCGGAATGAAATGGCGGAGCGTTTCCGCATCAATCTCACGGTTTTCGCTGAGCACAGACATTTGTTCTGTGATATTCTTCAGCTGTCTGACGTTTCCTGGCCATTTGTATTGCAGCATCAGCTGCTTGGCATCGTCGGTCAGCGTTATTTTCGGCAAGCGGTATTTCTCGGCCATCTGCATGGCAAAGAGGCGGAACAGCAGGATGATGTCTTGTCCGCGGTCACGAAGGGGCGGCATCTGGATGGGGATGGTGTTCAACCGATAGTATAAATCCTCACGGAAGCGTCCTTCGCTGATGGCTTTGCGCATGTTGACATTGGTGGCGGCAACGATGCGTACATCCGTCTTGCGAATTTCCGTACCACCCACACGGATGTATTCTCCTATTTCCAATACTCGCAGCAAACGAGCTTGTGTTGCCAACGGCAGTTCTCCCACTTCATCGAGGAAGATGGTTCCCTTGTTGGCGATGCCGAAATAACCTTCGCTCTCACCGATAGCGCCCGTAAACGAACCTTTCTCGTGGCCGAACAGCTCGCTGTCGATAGTTCCTTCTGGAATAGAGCCGCAGTTGATGGCGAAATATTTCTCGCGACGGCGTGGTGAATTGTCATGAATGACTCGTGGAATAATCTCCTTTCCCACACCGCTTTCTCCGATGATGAGCACACTGAGGTCGGTCGGTGCGACTTGCAAAGCCACATCGAGTGCACGGTTCAAAGCATCGTTGTTACCAACGATATTGTAACGCTGTTTGACCCTCTGTAATTCGGTTGTATTCATCATTGAGCTGACAAAATTACATCTTTTTCTTGAAATAACTGCAATTTTGGCAGAAAAAGTTTTTTATTTCTCCGCCTTCTTGGGAATGGCGAAGCGTACCTTTTCACTGTCGTCGCGCTTCTCTTTGTATAATTTTTTCAGCGGATTGATGTGTGCCTCGTCGAAGGCTGTACGATGGCGGAAAATATCGATGGCGGCATAGATGGCATGTCGCAGCATATTCTCGTCGGCCTGTCCTTTGCCAGCAATGTCATAAAGCGCCGTATGGTCAGGAGCTGTGCATACCAGCGGCAGTCCTGCGGTATAAGCCACACCTTCGTTGAAGGTCAGCGAACGGAAAGGAGTCGCCCCTTGATCGTGATGCATTGCAACCACACCGTCGAAGGCCTCAGACAGTCCGTTGCCAAAGAAATCATCGGCAGCATAGGGACCAAACGTCTGGATACCTTTTTCGCACAAAGCGGCAACAGCAGGTGCAATCAGTTCTTGCTCTTCTGTTCCTGCCCATCCCTTTTCGCCGGTCTTGGGGTTCAATGCCAACACAGCGATACGCGGATTGGTGATGCAGAAGTCTTTGCAAAGGCTCTCGTATAGGGCGGTAGTCTTTTTGGTAATCAGGTCTTGGGAAATATGCTCTGTAACCTGTTTGATGGGCAGATTCCGTGTAAGAAGTGCCACACGTAACCGTTCGCTGATGAGCATAGACAGACCTTGACCGCTCCTATCGAGATGGTCTTCCAGATACCGGTCCTGTCCGCTGAAGCGGAACATATTGTTGTTGTCAACGGGTGCGGTAACCAGCACGTCAATCAGTCCCTGACGGTAGTCTTCCAGTGCGCGGTCGATCGCTTTCAGCGCAGCAGCACCCGACTCCTCGCTGGGTTTTCCTAACTCCACTTTGATTTCCTCATCAAATACGGGCAGCATGTTCAGTTTGCCGTCGCTGGCATCTGAGGCCTTGTTGATGATGGTGAAATTTCCCTCCAGGTTCAGGGCTTTCCGATGATAGGCAGCTACTTTGGGTGAACCATAGATAATAGGTGTACATAATTCAAGCATAGTAGGGTCGGCAAAGGCCTTGAATATTACCTCGTAGCCGACACCGTTGGTATCGCCGTGCGTGATTGCCACGCGAATTTTACTTTGTTCCATATTGTTATTTTATGAT
>CADBAP010000109.1 GCA_902792685.1 uncultured Prevotellaceae bacterium | reverse complement strand
GGTGCCCGCAAGGAAAATATCGTGATGCTGGATTCCAAGGGTGTCATCACCTCCGACCGTAAGAACCTGACCGAACAGAAAAAACTCTTCGCTACCGACCGCCGTGATGTCCATACATTGGAAGAAGCCATCAAAGGAGCTGATGTGTTCGTAGGTTTGTCGAAAGGCAACATCCTGACAAAGGATATGGTTCGTTCAATGGCTGATACCCCGATTGTGTTTGCGTTGGCGAATCCTGTTCCTGAAATATCCTACGAGGATGCGATGGATGCCCGTCCTGATGTGTTGATGGCAACAGGCCGCAGCGACTATCCGAACCAGATCAACAACGTCATTGGATTCCCTTACATCTTCCGTGGAGCGTTGGATGTACATGCCCGCGCCATCAATGAGGAGATGAAGATGGCGGCTGTGCTTGCCATCGCTGATTTGGCGAAGCAGACCGTTCCGGATGTGGTCAACCAAATCTATCATGTCAGCGACCTGTCGTTCGGTCCTAACTACTTTATTCCGAAACCCGTTGACCCGCGCCTCATCACCGAGGTGAGTGCTGCTGTGGCTAAAGCTGCGATGGATAGTGGCGTTGCCCGCAAGCATATCTGCGAATGGGATACCTATAAGCAAGTGCTCAAACAAATGCTGGGTCAGGAATCGAAGCTCACCCGTAACCTTCATGCAACGGCAGCTGCCCACCCACAACGCGTCGTCTTCGCGGAAGGTGAGAACCAGACGATGATGAAAGCTGCCGTACAAGCCAAGCAAGAAGGAATCTGCATCCCGATTCTTTTGGGTAATCCCGACCGTTTGAGTCGTATGGCAAACCGTTTGAAACTGGATATTACCGACATCGATATCATTGATATGCGTGCCGACCAGGAACAAGGACGACGCGCCACCTATGCAAAACATCTCGCAGAGAAACGCGGTCGTGAGGGTTATACCTTTCAGGAGGCTTACGACAAGATGTACGAACGCAACTACTTCGGTATGATGATGGTGGAAACAGGTGATGCCGACGCATTCATCACCGGTCTTTATACCCGCTATAGCAACACCATCAAGGTGGTCAACGAGGTGATTGGTATCCGTCCGGAATACAAACACTTCGGCACCATGCATATCATCAACTCACCACGTGGAGCATTGTATATCGCCGACACGCTTGTGAACGAAGACCCGGATACAGAAACGTTGGCTGATTTGGCTAAGCTGAGTGTCTATGCCGTAAACTTCTTCAACGAGAAACCTGTCGTTGCGCTGATATCACACTCCAACTTCGGAAGTAGTATCACACCGGGTGCGCAGAAAGTGAAGAATGCGGTGAAGAAAGTACAGGAACAATATCCGGACCTCGCCATCGACGGAGAGATGCAGATAGGCTTTGCACTCGACAAAGAGTTGCGTGACGACCTGTATCCATTCTCCCGTCTGAAAGGTCTTGATGTGAACACCCTGATTTTCCCCAACCTCACATCAGCACGTTCCAGCTATAAGATGTTGCAGTCGCTCAATACCGACGTTGAAATCATCGGTCCGATCCAGATGGGATTGAACAAAGCCATTCACTTCGTTGACTTCGGTGCTTCTGTTCGCGACATCGTAAACATCACAGCTGTTGCAGTCATCGATGCTTATGTGGAGAAGATTAAGAGGGAGGGATAAATAATTCAAGATGATACGATGCTAAGAGTACGGTACATATTCTTGACACTTGCTGCGGTGGTGTGTACAACGATACAGGCACAACGCCATGAGATATACGACGAGCAGATACGAACGCTGCAAGTTGTTGCCAATGAGGATTGGCTGTCGATGCCTGTGATGAAGTTGAACGAAGGATTCGTTGACATTGACTTCGATGATCTCACCCATGAGTATCGCCGTTATATATATAAGGTGGAACATTGCGAAGCCGACTGGAAGGTTTCTGAGGAAATCTTCGAAAGCGACTATGTGGCTGGTTTTGCTTACGGAAACACCATCGACGATGTACAGGAATCGCTTTTGACAAATGTACTATACAGCCACTATCATCTTCGTATTCCCAACGCCAATTGTCGTCTGAAGATGAGTGGCAACTACAGAGTGACAGTATATAACGACAACGATGACTCGCATCCTATCCTGACGGCTTGTTTCATGGTGGTTGATACGCAGATGGGGGTCGTGTTGCGAGGAACCACGAACACAGATGTGGATGTGAATATGTCGCACCAACAGATCGCGATGGACGTAAACTACAGCGGTCATTCCGTAGTGAACCAAGAGGCACAGATCAAAACGGTGGTGTTGCAGAATGGAAGGTGGGACGATGCGCGTTGGAATACGAAACCGCAGTATATCATGCCTGATGGTTTGCGATGGGAACACAACAAATCGCTGATATTCGATGCCGGCAACATCTATCATAAGTTTGAGATTCTGAGTACCGACCATGCATCGATGGGGGTTGAACGCATCGGCTGGGACGGTGAGAACTATCACGCTTATCCTGAGATGGCTGTTCCTCGTACAAACTACATCTACGACGAAAGTGCCAATGGTGCTTTTTATATCCGCAACAGCGACAATTACAACAATGACTATCAGAGCGAATACATGTGGGTACATTTCCGGCTGAAGTGTCCGGAGCGTGTTTCCAACGGAAGTGTTTTCCTGAATGGCGACTGGACCTACGACCGTTTCTTACCCGAATATCAGATGATCTATAATGAGGAGAAGAAGATGTACGAAGGAACGGTACTCTTGAAACAGGGATATTACTCATACCAGTTCCTGGTGCTCGACAAAAACGGCAACACACATCCGATGCCTACAGAAGGTAATTTCTACCAAACAAGAAACAACTATCAGGCATTGGTCTATTATCGCGAACAAGGTGGCAGGACTGATAAACTGGTTGGCTATCATCAAATATCATTCCCAGCACAACAAGGAAAATAACTCCTCCTCTCCTTACTCCTTCTCTCCTTTCCTCCCCCTTTAGGGGGAGTCAGAGGGGGCTTTCAGGGGGAGATTTAGAGGGGGCCTTCCTTACTCCTTCTCTTCTTACTCCTTATAAAAGAAATAATACCAATACGTTTTCCCATAAACATCACGGACTACAGCTTGGCGGGCATCCTTATCGGGTGTTTGCCGCTGTAGTTTTTTAAAGTCGGCATAGTCGGCTGCTATCACATTGTCATGCAACTTGTATTGGGCATACGGGGTAACAACACCATATAAATACAATGCTTCCCGATAATGCTTGGGTAAGGGTTTATTGAGCGGATAGGTTCTTACTAAGAGTGACGCAAAAGCCTTCAAATCCTTATTCAACAAATGTTCACACAACTGATAGTCAACGGCTGATTTCTTCTTCTGCACAAGAATGTCTTTGGCGGGATACATCAACGTGCGGACACTGTTTCCATTGGGCGACATCGCAGCAGCACCACCCACAATAGGATATTCAAACAACCGTTCACCCAGCTGGTTGGTCTTTGCCAAAGCGTGAACACGCAAGAGCGTCAGACACGAGTCGGTATCGTATGACTTCTTGCCAACCTCCAACGCTTCTTCGGGGTTGTTCTCCAACAAAAGCCGCTCCATCTTCATGCGTTCGTGGAAAACTTTGTCGCTGTTTCCGGCAACACCCACTAGGAAAAACATCACGAACAGCGTCAGCATATTGACCCACATGCTACGTGAAACCAACAGCGGTCCCTTGATAGGCATTTCTACTTCTTGTATCTGTCGAACGACGATGGCGGCAAAGACGAAAAACACCAACAGGATAGGTACAATCCACCACCAAGGACCGAAAGAAAAATGCTTGTCGATATCCTTACCGCCACTCGTGATCACAGCCAACACAAGCAATGATGGCAGATAGGTCAACGCATGTCCACTCTTATACAAACGGAAGAAAGCCCTGACCAACAATTGCAGCATCTGCAGGACAACCGTAATGAGTATGGCTGCCGTTAGCGGGTAATACTTCGTTTGTCCGTCAGAGAGCACATATTGATCGGCCATCAGCACATCCGACTGATAGAAATATGTATAACAAAAGGTGAAAAGACAAAAGATAATAGCACACGCCGTCAGGATAACGGCGGTGCTATTCGAGTTTATTTTCATGATCAGTTCTTCTTTAATACCACAGCACTACGTGCAGGAATATAAAGCTTCAGCCACTCTTTGTGGTCATCGGCATACAGCGGGTCGTAGTTGGTGAAGTGGGTAACGCTATCGTCGGAGAAACCGAAACCGCCAAACTCCTTCGCATCCGTATTCAGGACCACATCGTAGGAACCCGTCGGTACAAGGAATCCGTAATCGGTGAACGAGCGTGTGGGTGAGAAGTTGAACACGAAGATGAGGTCACCACGCATAAATGCGAGAACCTGGTCGCCGTCGTTGTGCCAGATTTCCTGTACTGGCGTCTCGTTGAACTTCTTCTGACTCTTGATCACCTTCAGCATCTC
>CADBAP010000108.1 GCA_902792685.1 uncultured Prevotellaceae bacterium | reverse complement strand
TTGTACTTCGACGGGGTGACATTGAAGCGGTAGCGCAGAGATAGCTGTATGCAACGGGAGTCGTTGTCCTCCATCTTGCGGAACATCATCCTATTGCTGTAAAGCATGACATGGTTAATGCCGCCATTGAAGAGATCATTTCCTGTCAATTTGACATTGAGACGGTGTTGGAAGAAGTCTTTACTGACACCAAGCGAGAGCATGGGATTGGTGCTGTCAACCCAGATATTCGAGCCTGTATTGCCATGAGTGTGCATATTGAAGTCGGCCTGTAATAGCCAGTCGTGAGGCAGTGACACGATATTGCCTAATTGCAGGGATAGCATCGGATGGTTAAAGTTCTTTTCTTTGTCCAAGAATGTCGTCGTGAACCAAGGTTTCATCAGCGATACGTTGTATTGTGGTGTCCACGTTATCCCATTGCCTAATTTTACGTTCTTCTGTGCACCGAGGGTGACAGTCAGCCAGTCAACGTGGTCGTAGTTCTTGCTGGTGACGAGGTTAACCTTTGAGTCCTCTTCCAGACTTTCTGCTTCTGAGATGATGGGATCAACACAATGGGTAAAGTTTGTCATCAGATAGAGCCACTTCCACATCACCATTGCGTTCAGGTTGTGGTACTTGATAGGCTTCAGATAAGGATTACCTGTCTGCCGGTTTAGGCGATTCTCGTAGATGACATCGCTGCTCAACAGCCAATAGGCCGGGCGTGAGGTGCGCTTGGCATAACTGAAAGAAAGCTGTAGATTCTTGACTGACGTAGAAACTGAAAAGGACGGAAAAAAGTCGTTGTAAGTACGGCACTGCTCATTACGACGAACACCATCAACAAAGTATTCTGATTCTACATGCTCGTAACGTAAACCAGCAGATAATTGGAAGTGACCCAAACGCTGGCGCAGTTCCATGAAGGGCGCGATGTTGCTTTCGTGCTGCTCGTTGTTGCTGTTGGCAATATAACCCTCCTGATTGTCGAATCTGCTTTTCCATCGCGTGTTGGTATATTCCTCACCAATCTCTATCTGACCATTCCACAGCGGATGGGTAACGAAAAGCTTCTCTGCAAACATTTTACTGCGTGTCTGACTCTCTGTATTCACATCGCGGTCTTCGTACTCAGTACTTAGTTCCTGCTGCTGGTTGATGCTCCGTTGCTTGCGGGAAGTGTAGTCAGCGTTGAAGTCGATGCTGAGTTGTCCCACCTTGCCTGTGTAATAGAGATTGAACTGATGATTGGGAGTATTCTTATCACGCCGGACGCTACTGTTTTGCAGGTGGTCGTACGGTTTCCCGTCTGCCAATAAATCATCATCATATTCACTGCGAGTCTTCACGTAGTCATATGTATTCTGGTAGAACCCGCCAAAAGAGTGATTATCATTGACTTGGTAGTTGAAGCCGAATCGTCCTTCTAAGAAAGGATTGCGAACATTATTCTTCTGCTTATTGTTAATCACCCACAGCGTGTCGGCAAATACCGTTTGTTCGAATTCGCCCTGGCTCTTTCTTCTGTTATATGCTCCGAAGAGGTTGGCAAAAAGCTCCAGTCCCCCTGTTCGATAGGTCAGATTTATTCGCTCATTATTGGCATAACCACGCCCCTTACGGCTCCACGATGTCAGTTCCACACCCAGACCTTCACCTGCCGCTCGCTTGGTACGGATAATGATAACGGCATTCACTGTTGCATCGTAGCGGGCACCAGGATTTTGAATAACCTCTACACTGCGGATAAAGTCTGCCTGTATGTTTCTTAATTCGTTCAGGTCGGTCAGTTTACGGTTGTTCAGATATATAAGCGGTGTGCCTTTGCCCAAGATTTCGTATCCATCGCCCCGTTTGGCAATCATCGGGACACGTGTAAGTACATCCTCTGCCGTACCTAACCGTTCCATCACGGTGCCCTCGACATTCATCATCAGCGAGTTTCCTTGCAACTGTACTTTGGGACGTTCGCCTTGTACCACCACACCATTCAACGCATAGTTGTCGGGCTGCATCCGTATTGTACCCATTTTAGAATGATTGCAAAGCCGGTAGATGGTCTTATACCCGACGTAGGAGATGCGAGCGAGAACTGTGGACTGTTCGTAGGGAATAGCGAAGTAGCCACTCTCATTAGATACTCCACCACTGAGCAGAGTCGAGTCGGTGGGATTGAGGATGGCAATGTTAGCGTATGCCGCAGGCTGACCTTGTTCGTCGATAATGGTACCCGTCAGATGGCGGTCGGTCTTGTGGGTACATTCTACGTAGATTTCCCTTTCACCACTTTTATAGATACGTACAGGATAGAAACCCACTAACTGAAGAATGGCATCGGAAACGGACTTGTGGCGAACGTCGGTAGTAACGCGGAAATCCTCAAGGTCATTATAGATGAAGATAATGTCGTATCGCGTGGTCTGCTCCTGGATATATCGGAGTGCATCAGACATCGATACATCACGGAAGTTACGGGTTATTTTCTGTGCACTAACGGACATGCCTGTCAGGCACAATAGTAAGATAAGCAACTGTCTCATGGCTATTGATTGATAGTTGATGAGACAAACAATGTATCACCCTCTAACTGAAGTTGTAGGGTCTCGAAGTTGTTGAGCATTTCAACGACCTTCTCAATGGTATATTCGTGCCTCCACTGATAGAAAAGGCGAAGTTGACGGGCAGCATCGTCTTGGAATGTAACCGAAGCACCATAATGGGCTGCTATCTCTGGCAGCATCTTTTCAAGAGGAACGTTGTCGTAGATGACTGGATCTACGGCAGTGGATTCGTCTCTAAGTGTGTCAGATACAATGACGGGCTTCTTTATAGTTGCCGTTTGTTCGGTTTGTGGAGCCTCTGCCTTTTGGTGTTGTCGCACTAAATGAATGGCGGCATAGGCTATGCCCGATATAAGGAGAATACCAATGAAAATAGCAGCTAACTTTCTGAATTGAGAATTGAGAACCAGCGGTCGTCGCCAACGGGGAAAGGCAATTGATAATTGAGAATTGTGCTGTGCGGTTAAAAAGTATTGCCACTCGGCATCTATCATCTCGTCGGTGATTCCTTCTTCAGCACGGGTTGCATCAATGGCACTCTGCGTCTTTGACATCAGCGTGTATAGCTCACGGCACTCATCGTCGGCGAGTATCTCCTGCCACTCGTCGGCGGTGTATTGATGGGGCTGTTCCAACATCTGGAGCAAAAGGTCGGTCTTGTTCATACGCTCATTTGTTATTAAGATGTGTACGTAATTGATTAAGCGCACGGCGCAGATGTTTATAGACCGTGGTCTCGCTGACACCCATTCGACAAGCAATTTCCTTGAAGGTGATACCGTCGCGGAAATGCTGTATGATAATGTTGTGACAGATGGGCGGGACAAGTTGGGCTATACCCTTTTGTAAGGCTATAAGCTCTTCATCAAGGTGCTCTGTCGGTGAGATGGTTATGTCAAGATCAAGAAGGTAGAGATGTTCCACCCGTTCCTGTATCTGTCGGCTTCGAATCACGTTCAGGCATCGGTTCCGTACGCTTGTAAGTAAATAGGACTCGGCTGTCTCTTCCCGAAGATCGCGATGATCGTCAAGAAGTCGGGCGAAGATGTCGTGCACCACATCCTTGCTCTCAGCATCGTCGTGCAGAAATATGGTGGCCAGCCGATACATCTGACGGTAATGCTGTTTGAACAGCTTTTGAATAAATTGCTTTCGCTCGGCATAGTCGAAACAAGTTTCTTTTGCACTCGCTGAATCGCAATTTTCGTGTTTCTTTTGATCTGTCATACACTTATAATACACACGAAAGCCGAATTACTAAACCCTAAATGGTATTTATTTTATGTGACCTTCTTTGAAGGTCAATTCAGATAGCAAAGTTACAGGAAACGACATGAAAAAGCCCCCGGCAAAGTCCGAAAATCGGTTGCCGAGGGTGAAAATATGAAACTAGTTTCAGAGTTTTGCTATTGCTGAGTTTCGAAAGTAATGTCTTTGCGGATTTTGGAAAGCATCTGAGGGGTGATGCAGAGGAACGAGGAGAGAGCATTCAGAGGCAGGTGTTCCACAATACCAGGACAACGCTGTAGCAGCAACTCGTAGCGTTCGCGGGCTGTGGTACAGTGGAGATCGAGATAGCGTGAATGGAACTGGTCGAGGATATGCTCGGCAATGATGGCACGTAGTTCCATCGTCTCCTTGTTCTGGTCGAAGAATTGCTTCATCTGTTCTCCTGTAATCCTGATCACGCGGCTGGGCATCATAGCCACGATGTTGGTCCGTGCAGGACGGGCGTAGAGGAACGTCGGGTAGTCTACCACAAACTCGCCCTCGAAGGAAAACCATGTGATGTGTTCTCTATCGTCGCTGATGCCGTGTGTCACATATTTGAAGCAACCGCTCTCCACAAAGGCGAGCCAACGTGCCGGGTCACCCTCGCGCTCCAGCTGGTCACCTTTACGATAAGCCACCGCCTCACCTTCCCGCTTACAAAACTCCCGCAGCGTCTCAAGGTCTAAACTGTTATTGCTG
>CADBAP010000107.1 GCA_902792685.1 uncultured Prevotellaceae bacterium | reverse complement strand
GGTGATGGTAATGGTGACACCCTCGGTGCTCTGACCGATGACAGACACATTGTCCACCATGATGGTATCACGACCATAAGGGTCGGCTCCTGATTCGGGATTCTTGTAAGTTCCATAGTCATAGGTGCCGTTTTTCAGAAAGATGAAACGGCGTAGCGCAGAAGGATTCTCGTTGAACTGCTTGATGGTCGCACGGAACTCATCAATGTTGCTGACGACCGCATAGTCGTTGACCAGCAGGCTTGCTTCCGTCACATACTTCGCCGTGAGTGCCATATTACCCTTGATATTGAATGCATAAGTGTCGGCAGTTGACAGCGTCTTACCCGTTGAGGTCTGCCAACCCGTGAAGATGTAGCCTTCAGCAGGTTGCTGTGTCAACGTGACGAGCTGACCACTCTCGTAGGAAGGACCGACAGGACTGACCTGTACGGTTCCTGCTCCTTCAGGAGAGACGTTAACAGACAGCGTGTAAGTCAACGGCTGACCAACCGTACCATAAAGTGTTCCCTCGATGACGACATCGCCCAAGGAGAGACCTTTGTCGGCAGCCACATCAAAATTATAGATGTTGACAGCAAGTCCGAACTGCTGTTCGCTGGCTTGCGTGCCGCTGAGGTCGTAGCTATAGGATGACACCTCGCCTGCTCCAGTACCTGCTCCACGATTGGGATGTGCAACAGAGGCCAGCGTTTTGGTTGTGCCGTCGCTGACCCATGCTGCATCGAAGTTACCCTTGTCGGTCTTCCAACGGAAAGACTTGAAACTGACCTTTGTCGGGGTGAAGGCAATTCCATCTCTCAAGGTAATGAGGAACTTGACTGCATTCGCATCAGAAGCTGACGACGTCTTGGATGTTTGCAACAGGATCATTCAAGCCTGCGCCTTTGGTGATTTCCACTTTTTCAAAGAACTGGTTACTTCCTGCTGGTGCATAAACAGGAGTTTCCGTCATCGTACCAGTTGTCAGTGCCCAACTGATACCAGCCGCATCATTGTTGGCTGTTTGAGCGTGTATAGCGATGACGGCAGCTACAGCCATCAACGTTGTGAGGAATATTTTACGCATTATTTAATGGGAGTTAAAGGTGGAGTTAAAAACCCCTCCCCTCAACAGGGGAGGATGGGAGGGGTCTTTTAAAGTTTCTGTCCTAAACTATTATAACGCTGACCATCTTTCACGATGATGAGTCGGCCATCCATGAAGTACTTGCGGGTCTTCACATCCTTGGTAGTTGTCTTTACCGTCTCTATGGCAGTTGGATTTGAAGCAGGACGCTCGTAGGGTCCGAGGTCGCGAGCTGTACCCGTAATCTTTCTTTCCAGGAACGGGAACTCAGCCACCAGTCCTTGCCAAACGTTGTTGACATCGTCAAGGTCAGCATTGCCGGCATCGACCAACTTGTTTTCAGGATCAGCCGTCAAACGACCGAAGCGACGAGGCAGACCACCATAGATATCACGTGGCAGCAACGCATCGTCTTCGTCCAGTGTGATATAATCGTCAGCGCTGATACCCGTTACAAGATGATTGGTCCAACCATTCTTCGACATAGGTGCTGTCAGCGCATTATAGTCGTCGTAGCCCACATCGATTTCCTGCTTACCCAAACATACATTATTAAAATACTTGGTGTTGGCATCGGAGCCACCGCCCTCGAACATATAGTCATAGCTGTTGTCGAAGCCTAAACAACCTACCAGCACATGACCGCCCTTATGGCTGTTACAGTCGAAACCCTTTACAGAGCTGCCCTGATTATGACCAAAAGAAATGGTGTTGAATACATAATGGATACCCTTTGAGCTACCACCAGTACCATTACCACCCAACTTGATACCGTTACCGTTGCCGGAGAACGATGCAGAAGAACTCTTGGTGATATAGTCCTTCACCCAAAGATGATCAGAAGCAATACCAGCCTTCCAAGCCCAGCACTCAGCGATGACTACATCATAGTCGGTTTCGAAGAGGTCCCATGAGTCATCAGAGTTGTGCCAAGCACGACAACGGATGAAACGATTGCCTATACCATTGTGCATCTTGCAGGCGAAACCATCAGCATCAGAGCCATAGTTAGCATCGTAGTCGCAGTTATGGTGTGAGTCGCAGTCGATGATGTCGTTGTAGGCACAATAGCTACCGTCGTTCTCGCTGACACCTGGGAAGGTATCACTGAACTTATGGCCGAAACCGAGCTGGATACCTGTGTCGAGATTATAGGAGAATTCACAACGCTCGATACGGTTATGTGAGCCTTCGAGTTTGATACCGTTGTCGGCAGCATGCGTGATATGCAGACCGAAAAGCCACCAGTAGTTGCCAGTAATGGTCAAACCACGCTCACCGATACGTTCTGTCGTCAAACCGTCAACGAAATCGAAGACGGGCTTCTCACCGTCGTAGCAACGGATGATGATAGGAGCCTCAGCTGTACCGCTGTTCTTAAGACGAACATTTGCCTAAATCGAACCAAGGTTTCTCTTTTGTACCATCACCTGTCTGGTCGTTGCCGTCGGGAGAAATATAAATCTCTTTTTGTGCCGTTGGGAATGCTTTCGTTGGTACCCAAACACCTTCTGTGATATAGGTAGGATCATCGGGATCAACAGGAACAACACTCGCCGACTTGATGACAATCTTTGTTACATACGTGTTGCTGGAACTTCCTACAAAACGGAAACGCACGTTGGTCTGGCCGTCAAGATTCGTTTTTGCACTGTACGACTTCGCTCCCGAGCCACCGGAAGAAATCTCTGCAAGCTGCTGCCATGCACCATCATTGACAGAGTAGCTGATGATCAGTTTGTTATTACCACCAGAACCCCAGTCAACAGTAATCTTACCAGGATCGTCAAGATCAGATAAGAAGAAGTATTACTGGTGAACGTAAACTGCTTCACGCCATTATTCTCGTTAAGCTTCATTTTCAGTGCCTGCCAGTTGCCTGACGGCAGCGACACTGTTTCAGCACTAGAGCTGCCATACGTCGTTCCTTTTGTCAACGAACTGAAGTTCTCTGAAAGGTCGGCTGCCTGTGCTACGAAAGCACAGCACAACAGGATGATTGATGTAAATAATTTCTTCATAAAAGTAAAAGACCCTCCCTATCCCTCCCTGTGAAGGGAGGGAAAGGACTGGTCGCTTTAATTATTGTTTTGTTTCATATCTCATTAAGTTCCTCCCCCAAAACAGGGGGAGTCAGAAGAAGTCTATTCTTTCTGTCCTAATACATTATACAATACACCGTTCTTCATGATGACAACCTTGCCATTCTTGATGAACTTGACAACTTTCGAGCTGTTGGCATTCTGAACCGTTACACCGCTGATGCCTGTTGCTGTTGCTGGTACGCGTACGTACATATCATAAATACGGGCACCGCCATTGGCACTACTTTGGGCAAATGTGATGCTGCGAACTTTCTTTGCTGTCTCCTCATCAAGACCTGCCAAATCCAGCACATCGATGGTGTAGGAACCCTTCTTGTAACTTGAAGTTGTTTTAGAACCCGACGTATTATCAGACAACGTCCATGAGATTTTGAAAGTACGATTACCTGTAAAGTACGTATTTAAGTTCAGCTGTAGCAGACCCTCATTGAGATTCAGCTTGATACCACCATTGCTCTGTCCCAAACATACAGCACCTGTAGAGTAACTGCAGCCTGATTCCGTCTTAGCGGGATCAATGTATGTATCACCTTTCTTGTGCTGACCATCGGAGGTGTTCTCCGTGTTGTCACCCTGAACCAGTTCAAGCACACCCTGCAAATCGGCAGGCAGCGCATCCCAGTCGTCCTGGAAAGGATACCAGTCACCTGTCAGTACCTTATACGGAGTAACCAGCGTAATGATACCAGTTGTTGTCACAGGCTTGACACCAGCTGCAGCATCGCCGGAAGCAGTAACCTTGAATGTACAGCCTGCCTCTGGTGTACCCTTGATGATCAACAGATGGGTTTCGTCACTATATTGGGCGGACAGTCCCTGTGCGAGACCTTCCACATCTACTTTGTCGGCTACGTCGTTCAACTCATAGATAATATCCTCGATAGGCTGTCCTTCAATGACCTCCTGTGACGAGTTGGCCGTCTTACAGACCATCTCAATCTTCTCAGGAACAGTATACTCATAAGGAACACCGTCTGTCTCGTAGGCACCGAAGTCGGGAGCTGCATCGTTGTAAGGGATATAGATATCGTCGGCAGTGATGTACTCCAGACCAGCAGCAGTACACTCAGCCTCCGTCATCTTACGGGTTGGGGTAAAGCCGATAAATGGCGTACCCATATCCTTGAAGATGCTATTAGGCTTTAGGCGGGCGAAATTATTATCGGGCAGTGAACCGTCAGCCTGACGGTCTGCCATGAAGTCGGCAACAGACAGTGACAGGAACTCACCGCTGTGGTCCTTGGTCTCAATCTGCGTCTTGCCTTCCTTATAACCTTCCTTGATAGGATTACAGCCGTCAATCTCAATCCAAGAGTTAAATGTTGTGTAGGGCGTAGGATCCTGATAACCTTCTTTGTCAGGTGACAGGAACTCATGGTTACCTACATGCACACCGCTCTTTTCTGCTGTTGCCCCCCAACCGATACAGTTGTGGATATCCACCATGCCATATTTGAAAATTGTCGGGAAACGATAGTTGAACTCATTGCCCCAAGCGGTACAGTTGAGGATATACATACCTTCGTATGCATTATTCTGGTCGAAACCCTTGTGCAGGTTATTGAAAGCTACACAGTTGGTCACTACGTGCGCACCTGTTGACTGGTCGAAGGCTGCACCACCGGCAGAACCACCACCACCGAGCTTGAATCCATTACCATTCTTACCTTCACTGCCATTCTTCAGATAGCCTGCATGGTAAGCCCAGCAATGGTCAATGACTACAGGATGATAAACCATGTAGAGGTCCCAGTTGTCGTCAGAGTTTGTCCAAGCACGACATCCGCGGAACTCAGTACCGGGACCAGGGAACAATTTGCAGGCAAAACCGTCGGCATCACCGCCATCGTCAGAACCGCCACCATAGGACTTTAAGTCGGCATTCTCGTAAGCATCACAATTGATAACCTTGTTGTTGCGGCAATAAGAGTAGCCAGGGTTGAATTCCGGGGTTCCGCTGATAGGGAACGATTTGGTCTCCTCGATAGAGAAGTCCTTGTACATACCAATCTGCAGACCGGTATCGTTGTTCCAACGGAAAGTACAACGCTCTACGATATTGTAGGAACCTTCCATCTTCATACCGTTGTCCAAAGCGTTCTGGAGGGTCAGACCGTAGAAGGTCCAGTAGTTGGCCAAGTGGTTCACATAGATACAACGTGACTGCTTGAACTCGATTTCTGAAGAAGCGACCATGTTAGAACCATCGATAATTACCTTGCCGACAGCATCTTCCGGCCATGCACGCATCTCACAGCGCAAATCAGGATTGGTGGGCAACTCAGGAATTTTCAGACGCTTGGTGATGTAATACGTACCTTCGTGAATCAAGATACGGTCACCAGCCTTCACCAGTTCCAAGGCTTTGGCTATTGTTGCCAAAGGGGCCTCTTCTGTTCCTGCATTCTCATCGCTACCTGTCGTAGCAACATGGATGTCGTTTGCCAAAGCCGTCATGCTGAATGCACAAAAACAAACGATGGCAAACGCTTTTTGAAGTAATTTTTTAATGTTCATTGTTGTTTTGTTTTTAGTTTATCTTGTTTCTGTTATTTTATTTGTATATTTTCTGTGTTCGTGTCGTACCGTCGCTCATCTGGAAGACCATAATGTTCAGACCTTTCTGAGGAGTCGCATAGCGGCTGCCGTTTACACCGTAGTAGTTGATGTCTACTACCTGTGCATCATTGTTGGAGGTAATACCTTTAATGGCAGTTTCCTCACCAAAGTGGTCATTGCCGCGAGTGGCCAGTAAATCATAGTCAAGCGTTGCACCTGCTCCTGTTTCTGCATTCTCGACGAAAGCTTTGACGAGAGTCTTGTCGAAGGCTGTCACGCCGATAGCAGACCCGTCGCTATAGGGATTGTAGAAGGCATTACTGCCGTAGCTGGACTTGACCTCTTCGCCACCAAGCACATCCGTGATGACGAGATTGTAGTCCTTGTAGTTTTTTTCTGTGGCGTAATTCTTCCATTCCAACGTCTTCGAACCGTCCACCGTATTTTTCGTAAAGTCCGGATTATTGTTGGGCAGGTTCAAGTCGATGGCCGTCATATCGCACTTTTCCTCATAGATATTGGCCAGATAGCCAGGACCTACAAGATAGTGGGCACCTACGTTGGTATAATCACAGTTGACTACATGGATTTTTCCTTTACGTACACGTGGTGTTCGTTCCATACAACCTTCATCGAACCAACAGTAGGCAATGGTGGTGTTCAGGTGTCCAATGTCCTCAGTATTCTTGTCGCCACTTCCGATAAGCAGTGGGAATCGGTGGTCGTTGGCACCACCCTTACCATCAGGCCAGAATGGAAGCAGATAACGGAAACGACACCAGGTGATACTGACGTTGTCGGTTCCTGTCTTGATGTCCAGACATCCGTCCACACCGTCAATGAAGTCGCAGTGGTCAATCCACACGTTCTTACAGGTTACCAACTGCATATTGTCAGCAGAGGAATTGTCGAAGGCACCCGCACACTCCATCACGATGTTACGGATGATCACGTTCTCACACTCCTTAAAGTAGAAAATGCCAGAGGAATCTTGATCTGCAGTGTGAACGCGATTGTATAGCCGTGTACCTGGTTTCCCGTAAAGTGTGAGATTCTTGGCCTGACCTACAAAGAATTTCTCAGGCACATAAATATCTGCATCGAAATAAATAGTACGGTTTTCCACATGATCCATCCCTTTTGCTTTGGTAAAGGCTGCTTTCATCTCGTCGAAGGTAGTGACGTGATAAACGGTATTGGTCTCATCGCCAGTAACACCGTTACCCAATGTACACCAACCGATAGGTTTGTTGGCATCGAACGATGACAACTGTGCCAAGACGGGCAATGATGCAAAGACCCAAAGAAGTGATAGAATAAACCCGTGCCTCATATCGTTGTTATTTGTAGATTTTCTGTGTTCGTGTCGTACCGTCGCTCATCTGGAAGACCATAATGTTCAGACCTTTCTGCGGAGTCGCATAGCGGCTGCCGTTAACACCGTAGTAACCGATGCCGACGACCTGTGCGTCATCACTGGCAGCAATACCCTTGATGGCTGTCACTCCGTAGTTTTCGTTTCCACGAGTCGCCAACAGCTCTTCGTCAAGCGTTGCACCAGCTCCATTTTCTGAATTACGCAGCACATCAGCGACGAGGCTCGCATCATAGACGCGACATTTGTAGCTGGTATCGTAGGTGTAGGGGTTATAAACGGTTCCCGTATATCCTTT
>CADBAP010000106.1 GCA_902792685.1 uncultured Prevotellaceae bacterium | reverse complement strand
TGTATTGGCATTATCGCTATAGCCATCGGCACCAATCTCATTCGCAAACGCCTGACTGACAGGTGCACCACCTACCATCACCTTCACCTGGTCGCGCAGACCTGCTTCCTTCAACGCATCGATGACCTCTTTCATATATCCCATCGTGGTCGTCAACAACGCACTCATACAAAGGATATCGGGCTTATTTTTCCTGATTTCATCGATAAATGTGTCGGCTGATACATCAATACCGATATTCACCACTTCAAAGCCGCAACCCTCCAGCATGGAGGCTACAAGGTTCTTTCCGATGTCGTGCAGGTCGCCTTTCACTGTGCCGATGACGACTTTTCCCAAAGAGATGTTTGAAGTGCCGGCCATCAGGGGTTTCAGTATCTCCAAGGCTGCCTTCATCGCACGACCGGCCATCAGCAGCTGCGGCACAAATGCCTTTCCGTCCTGAAAGCGCTGTCCCACTTCACCCATCGCACGGATCATCTGTCCGTTGATGATGTCCTGCGGTTGTTGTCCGGCAGCGATAGCCTCCTTCGTGGCTTCCGCCGCCTCCGCACCCTTACCGGCGAGGATGGCGGAGAAGACCCCACCCCGGCCCCATCCCGAACAGAGTTCGCCCCCCCGTTGCCTTCCCCAAGGGGAGGGAGTTTGTTGAGGATTGAGGGTTGAAGGTTGAGCGTTTTCTCGTTCCCTCGTTCCCACGCTCCCTACGTTCCCTTTTTTCGGATCCCTCGCTGCCATAAACAGCCCTTCTATCGGCTCTACCATTTCCGCAATCTTGCGGATATGTTCATCGGTGGTGCCACAGCAGCCGCCTATGATATTCAGCATGTGGTATTGTACCAGCGGCCATAAGTCGGCCTGCAACTGTGCCGGCGACTTTGTATAGCCACCCTTGCCGTCGGGCTTGCCGGCATTGGGATAGATACTGATACGATGGTGGGTACGAGCAGCCAACGCCTCTATCACAGGTATCATTGTCGATACTTCCGGCAGACAGTTGATGCCGACAGAGAAGATATGGTCGGCAAGTGATGGGTTGTCTGTCGTCAGACGTACAATGAAATCGGGGATATGCTGTCCAAGCAGGTTGACGCCTTCTGGTGATGCCACATTGAAACTCAACATCAACGGCACCTCCCTACCCTTTATTTCCATCGCTTTCAGAGCGGCTTTGATGGCCAGCTCTGCATTGAGCGTATCAAAGATGGTTTCGATAAGGATGACATCCACACCGCCTTCGACAAGCGCTTCGGCCTGCTCCTGATAAGCAGCCGACAGCACTTCCTGTGACAACGGCTCGCCAGAACCTGTACTCATGGAGCATGTTTTGTTGGTCGGCCCCATTGAGCCAGCCACAAAACGGGGTTTCTGTGGTGTTTTTTTCGTGAATTCATCGGCTGTCTCGCGTGCAATCTTACAAGCCGCCAAGTTGATGTCGCGACAGTAATCCTGCATGCCCCAGTCGCCCATTGATACACGTTGGGCATTAAACGTATTGGTGGTAATGATGTCGGCACCCGCCTCTAAGTAACGGCGGTGTACCTCACGAACCACAAACGGACTGGTCATCGACAGCAGATCGTTGCAGCCTTTCAGCTCGCCAGCGTGATCTATAAAGCGGCTTCCGCGAAAATCCTCTTCGCGCAGCTGATACTGCTGAATCATCGTTCCCATTCCGCCATCGAGGATAAGAAGAAGACCCTCCCTAGCTCTCTCTGTGAGGGAGGGAGAAGAAGCCCTCTCCAACCTCCCCCCTAATGGGGAGGCTATGGTTGAGCCATGAACGTCATTATTCCCATGCTGCCCATTAGACCCATTCACCCCATGAACCCCATGCTCAAACCCGCAAGGACAACTATCGTGACCTCGTTCCTTCGCTCCCTCGTTCTCTTCGCTCCCTTTCCGTTCCGCAAACTCCGCCTCCACCTTATTGATAATAGCCTGCACCTGAGCATCCAAATCGCGATTGATTACAATGGGGTCGTTAACACTCCCTCCCCTCGGGAGGGCTGGGGAGGGGTCCCTATACTCCTCCACAATCCTCATGGCCTGTTCCACCTCATCCTCGTTGTGGAAGTCCATTTCGATATGTACACCGTCGCAACCGATATTGTCGAGCAGCGGGCGCAGTTCGTCGAGGGTCACCCAGCAAGCCATGATGCTCTTGCCGGCACCTAAGATCTTCTTGTACAGGTCGTACCATTTCGGACTGCCGCCCTGCGGTTCGCCCACACCTGGGGTCCACTGGATGGCGTTCAGCTCTTCTATCTCCAACAAGGCGGGCAGATGATGGGTTGCTCCCACACCGTCGAGGTGATAGAGTGAATAGTCGAGACGCTGACATTGCTGACGGATAAACGGCTGCACGAATCGGCGGTAGTCATCGACGCTGATCATCGTAGAGATATCGCTCTGTAGCTTGGCCATCTTCCCTGGTGCCCACGCCGAGAAATAGCAGAAGGCCATCTCGTCGCCTTCACGAATGATGTCGTACAGTTCGTCGAACACTTGGAAATAGATATCGTTGATCTGTTGCATCTGGTGCTCCAGCACCTCCGGCTGCATCACCGTATCGAGGAGCACCTTATCGGTACCCTTCATCGCTGCCAGCACATCCATTCCCTCCATCAGGTCGGGCATACCGATATAATAATGTCCTTGCGCCTTAGCCTTGCACGCTTTTAAGAGTTCCTTGTGCAACAGCCAGTTCGGATGGTTTCTGTCGAAAATGATTTCATCGGTATAATCGGGATTGGGATGAATCCAGATGGTGTCTTCCCCACCCTCGAACACACCGCCGAGGATTGCTGCCAGCGAACCTGGTCCCAACTGTGTGTTGGCAACGGGAAGCATGTCGGCTTTCAGACAACTGTGTGCCACATACCAGTCGAGGTATTCGGCACGCCATTGCGGATCGAACCATTTCTGGTTCAGGTCTTTGGGTGCAGGAGGCATCGGGACATCGGCGTGGGGCGTAACGCCTTCCTGAAAATGCTCCCACATATTCAATACGATACCCTTATGGTTCCACCAGTCAACGTAATGTTTCTTCGTCTCTTCCAGATTTAGTTTCCAAGTATTCATCACCGTTTTCTTTTTAAATGGGAGTTATAGACCTATGGTCTAAGTAGTTAAAAATGAAGTTATAGGTCTTCGACCTAGGGAGTTATGCGCTATGCGCAGGACGGAAGATTCGCCTGTTGCAAAAATCTATTGTCCATTTTAACTCCCATGAGCAAAGCGAGTTAACTCCCATTTTAACTCCCCCCTTTTACTCCCCCTTTTTTCACGGCACAAAGTTACAATTAAGTGAGCAGAATGCAAAAGAAAAGTTTATTTTTCTTTTCATTCTCGAACGTGAGTAACTTCGCGACGAAGTCGCAAAGATAGTGAGATTTGTCGTAAGACCCTCTGGCCGAAGGGAAGAAAAGTCGAACACAAATTTCGCAATTTGTTGCGATTTTCCTTTGTCGTTTTAATTGTTTTGTGTATTTTTGCATCGAAATCCCAATATAATGCGATTATGACCTTACAAGAAATCGGAAAAATCATCAAGGAAAGGCGGAAGCAGTTAGGCATTAACCAACAGACATTAGCAGATTTGGCTGTTGTTGCAGTAAACACTGTCGTGGCCATTGAACGAGGTGAAGGCAATCCACAGCTGACCACCCTGCTTACCATCCTCAATACCCTTGGACTACAAATCGATATCCACCTAAAGCAACTGGAGTATGAGACAATGTAAAGTTTATGTGCAGGGCATAGAAGCAGGAACACTGCAAGAGACCGACTCTATGGAGTATGTCTTCACCTATAACAAAGACTATCAGGGAGCACCTGTCTGTCTGGCTATGCCGATACGAGAGAAAGAGTATCGTTCTGATCATCTCTTTCCGTATTTCTTCAATATGCTCTCTGAAGGCTCAAACCGTCATGTGCAATCGACGCTTTTGCATATCGACGAGAATGATGATTTCGGTATTATGCTCGCTACGGCACAGCATGACACCATTGGAGCTGTAACCATAAAACCCATATCACGATGATTGCATTAAACGTATGCCCGTCAACGTTACAAGAAGGCTTTGACACCTATTCGCCCATCGCACGCAAACTACTGTTTGACGGGCGTGAAGTGTCACCTGTCTTATCGTTTAACAGTCCTAACAACGATAGCTCTGACCACATGAACTACCTACAGCATGTGGGGCGCATTTCCCTTTCTGGCGTACAACCTAAATCAAGCCTGGTGCTGGACGAAGACAATCAATTGGTAAAACCATTAGAAGGTCATCACGGTACCTATATATTAAAGCCTGCTCCTTCTTCATACGCATTGCTCGAACGCAAATACTGTCCTGCCAACGAACACCTCACCATGCAGATGGCCTCACAGGTGTATCATATAGAAACTGCAGCCAATGCGCTCTGTTTCTTTCGCGACGGAGAAGCTGCATACCTCTGCCGTCGCTTTGACATTTCACCAGAAGGTCGTAAGTACCTCCAAGAAGATTTTGCGTCTATCGGTGGTTTCACGAAAGCAAACGGCGGCAGCGACTTCAAATATTCCAATCTAAGCTACGAAGAATGTGCCGACCTCATTCGCCAGTACGTAAAGGCAGCCCCTGTTGAGTTGCTGAAATTTTTCCGTATCGTGGTTTATAATTTCATCACGTTAAACGACGATGCTCATCTGAAAAACTTCTCACTTATCAATCGTGGCGACGGGGAATACCACCTTGCACCAGCATACGACTTGATAAATACAAGCCTGCATCTAACCATGCCTCGCATCTTTGCCTTGGAAAAAGGACTGTTTCGCGAAGGCATGCAACTTTCTGATACCAGAACCATGAAACGAAAGGACTTTGAGGAATTTGGAAAACGCATTGGATTGGCAGAAAGACTCGTTCAACGCGAATTAGACTTTTTTGCCCAAGAACACCCGTTGGCAAAAGACCTGATAAACCGTTCCTTCCTCTCAGATTCCCTTAAAGAAAGTTATTGGCTGTCGTACAAATATCGCCGTTCCATCCTATCACGGGAAGAGGTCTAAGGTCTAAAGTCTAAGGTCAAAGGCGG
>CADBAP010000105.1 GCA_902792685.1 uncultured Prevotellaceae bacterium | reverse complement strand
GGAAGATTGGAGGAGATGACGGCAATGAGCATGTCCTTGTCATTGCCCACGTGGTAGTTGCCTGCAATATGTCCCTTCAGCTGAGGTTCGCACCCGCCTTGAGCGGCAAGGAAACAAAACGTGATCACACGCCAGTTCAAGAAGCACTTCGGCATTACTCCCTCCGAATTTGTTAAGAGGTGACTATTAAGTAAATTCATTGAAGATACACAGGTTTTTCCCTGTGAATCGAAAAATAAGGGTAGAAAGCCAGAAAAAAGCCGGACGCAAATTGCATCCGGCTTTGACATGAGAAATTAGAGTTTTCGCCAAAGGTTGGTACCCATCTTTTTGACCTTTTCTTCCTTGACCCA
This sequence comes from uncultured Prevotellaceae bacterium, assembly GCA_902792685.1. GTDB lineage: Bacteria > Bacteroidota > Bacteroidia > Bacteroidales > Bacteroidaceae > Prevotella. Next base: position 4,784 of record CADBAP010000105.1, on the reverse strand, counting down.
GCGGCAGATGACAGTCTTCACCACAGCCGACTCATTGTTGGCGAGACGCATATTCACCAAATCTTCTTTTGTGAACTCTTCGGGAAGGGCTTCCAGATAGCGGACGTTACCTTTCGCAGCCTGCATACTCAGCTGGCCATTGTGCAGCGCATCGATCTTGCTGCCGTAAATCTGCAGCTGGTAGTGCAGACAGCGTTCTGCATACCAGAGGGCATAGCGAATGGCTCGCTCAGTTTCCTGATGACCTTCGAGCAGATAAGCCACAAGACCGGCTCGGAAACCATTCAGGGCTGCACGACGACGGAAGACATCGAGCGACGGACGTAGCGTCTGCAGATACTCCTGGCGTTTCGCCTCATCCCACTCTTCGATGGCCTTGTTGATGAGAGGCAGCTCGACCTCACCTTCCTCGTCCATCAAACAGAGACACTGGCGCTTCACCTTCTCCTCCTCTTCCTTCGTCCAAGGTTTGAACTGAGGCATCGACGCACCCATCATATCGGGCAGGACCACAGGAGTTACGCGGCTCACCAATCCACTCTCGGCATCAGCAAAGAAGGCACGACACTTATTGGGTGTTCCACACATCACCATATTATAACGCAAGGTGACTTTTCCTGAGAACGAATCCTTCGAGATGCGATGCTGTCCCCAAGGTTTGTTGTCGTAGGCCAGACGGAACAGGTCGTTCTTTTCTGTCCATGCACCGCCCTTGTTGTTCCTCAGAACAGTCTCAATCTCAGGGGCATAGGTGAAGAGATGTTTACCCTTCGCATAGATGGCTCGCTCCAGAAAGGCCGACACACCGATATTGGGTTCGATGATACGGATGTTGGCGCAGGGATTCTCTACCTCCTGACCATTTTTCTTTGCCAGCGAGTAAGCTATCTCCTTCTGCCATTCTACCTCATCTTGTTTGATGATGGGATCCATCAACAGTTCAAACTCCCGATCAACGAACGACTTACCCGTTGCCTGCGGAGCCTCGATATCGACAATGAAACTGGGGGAATTCAGTTTGCCGTCGCGATACTTGGCTCGGATACCTGTTGCCAACGTGCCCAGCATGGGCATCGCCGCAATCAGCGTTGCTTCCTTGAACTCCTCTGGAGCGTGGTCGACAAGGTCTTGAAGGACGCTGGGCAGCTCTTTGTCAATAGGAGGAGCCTGCACCTCTTCATCTTCATCGGTACTGATTGCTGTGATTGCTCCCAACGATGCCAGCACCTCTTTCATCAGCGAAGGCATATCTGTCGGACGTACACTCGAAACAGCACTCTTGATGGTTGCCAGCACTTCATGATCGGAGAGTCCCCAGTGAGGCAGAATCTGAAAGAGTTTCTGTTCGTCAAAGTCGCAGATGAAACGCAGGTAGCGACTCATCGTGTAAAGAGCAGTGTTACGTTCCCCTTCTGCTGGTGCATCACCATAACCCAGTTTCCAAAGTAGTGCCTGCACAATGTTCTCGTAAGGGATGCCTTTGTAGGTCGAGCCCCCTAAGTTAGGGGGTTGGGGGTCTGAACAAGCGTCAGAGTCCTTTTCGTCTTTTTCAGTAAGAGATTGTGTCTCGTTCAGACCCCTGTGGTCCCCTAACTTAGGGGACGAAGGCTGTTCCTCAAACACCACTGGGTCGAGCAACTTCACATACTGCTCCGAGACCATAAAACAGCAACGGGCAAGGTCGGTTACATGCGAGTCGTAGCTGACACCCAGTCGACTCGCCAGCCTTTGGATGTCTTCTTCGATAGAGATTCCTGGTGTGCGCCAAGCCCAGATATGGGTTCCACCGCCAGCACTCTCGGCAAAGTACACGATTCGGAACTCCTCAATCAGGTTTTCCTCGCGTACCTTATTCCAAAGAGTCTCCGTCAGACCTTTCTCATCGATGTCGAGGAAGTAGAGTCCTGAGGGCACAGCATCTTCGGCTTTGCGCGTACCATTTTTAAAACTCGCCGCAAGAGGCAACCAGACAGGCAGCTCTTTCTTGCGATCCAAATTCTTGTTCTGCTTCACATCTTGAAGGATTTCCTCCACGTGATTCTCCGCCAGCAGTTGACGGTAAGCGGCCATGCTCGCCTTGCGAGGCTTGCCGCTAAAGGTTTTAGCAATGCTTATCATAACTGTTTTTTTGATTAGCATTGCAAAGTTCACGAGGGGTCTTGCACCTTCAAAATGGGATAATTATCAGGAAAAGTGCACTACTTCTTCGAATGTATTAAGTCGTTGTATTTCAAGTAAATAGTATCGAAAATATTTTTTATCTCATCGGATTCATCGTCCATTCCTTCCTGAATATTTTTGCGGAAAGTGCCCACATATTTGGTTTCTGTGAGCTTTTCGGCCAAATCGCCATCGGAATGGCCTCCAAAGACTGCACGTTTCTTCAATCCTCCCACCAAATGGCAGAAAAAACGTGCAGTAAAAAGGTTATTGTGCGGGCTATTGCGCGTCACTTTCAAACGGGCGAAAATCTGCTCATTGGCAATCAGCTCTTCCCATACCTTATTATAATAGGGGAACCACGCTTCGCTTGTCAGGTCATTGAGTTTCAAGGCTGCCTCCATCACAGCATCCCCTACCCGCTTCGCATCATCCTTCACCAACCGTTCCTCACCAAACTTCGTAGTGGGATCCAACTCCCTGACGGTTTCATACAAAGCAGCTAAATGGAACAAAAAGTAGCGCAGTTCGTCGTCGCTGAGCTGGGCTTCGAGAAATTCGGCATTGAAAACTTTCTTATCGCCTGTCCATTTGGCAAACAAGTTGCCAGGTACCCGACCCAGTATTTCCCGTTCCTTACGCTGTTCAGCTTTCATGATGTCGGCCATCGAGTTGCTGTCGTACACCACTTGGAGTGTCTCGCGGTAATCTCTCCAGTAGTTCCACCACTCAATGCTGTCGCGAACACGTAACAGCACCTTATCAAACAAACGAGCCATCGACCTGCTATCTGTCCGGCTCTGCTGCATCACGCTCACCATGATGCCAGGCAGCACCATCAGAATAACCAACCACTTCACCATCAGCTGTCGGTTTTCTGACATTTGTTTATCGAGCGAATCCAATGTCTGCCGCATCTCGTTCATCACGTCAACACTCTCCTCAGGCTTCACGCTCTGACCTGCAGCATTCATTTGCTGGATGATCGACGCCAACATCATCAAATCATCAGGGGTCAGATGTTGTGCACAAATACCGAAGATGTGCTGCAGACTCACTGCCTGTTGCTGGGCGTTGCGTTGTTCATCAGCGGCATACGACTGCCTACTCAATGCCTTGATAACAAGGTCGAAGAAGGATTCCTGCTGCTTGGCAGATTCGGCAGACAGCAGCTCCAGGAGTCTTAACACCGACTGTCGCATACCAGCATCCGAAATGGTTTTGGAGAATCTGTCAAAGTATTCTGAAAACAGATAAGCGCAAGGTTTGTTATTCAATTCCAACAAGGCTGTTAGTGCCCGTTGCATTCGCATCAAGGCTGCATAGATTTCTGATTCCACACATGTGTCAACCCCTGATTCCAGTTCCTGCACCAGAGTCTCCAAACGCTGATTGGCCACCTCCCAATGCCTACACAGCAGAGCCGTTAGCTGCTCTACCTGTTCATCGTCAACAATTCTCTTTATCTCTTCTATCGTCATGTCTTTTATCCGTTTTTTTAGTTTCGATTTTGCAAAGATAACAAAAAAGCCGCACAATCATTTTCAAACAAACAAAAATCTAAGAAAAGACTATCAACCACATCAGGAAAAAACAGTAAAAGGTTACATGGTTACAGCTGTAACCATGTAACCTCAGCATCCAACAAAATAATAAAAATCAAGTATAAACATCTGATTATCATTGTATTATCTCCAATTTTTCATCTTGTTTTTCCTTTAGCGGTTACATGGTTACAGCTGTAACCATGTAACCTTTTGCTGGAATGGTTGACACTTTTTCCAGAAATGGTTGTACTTCCCTATAATAAAGGTACTTTGTTTATGTTGTATGCTTTATGAATATATTTTACATTTTAACAGCCAATAATCAAAAAAAACAAGAAACCCTAAAAGTACGCTCATCGACGCACCTTTATTTTTTCAACATCACACATTTACAATCAATTGATAATCAAATGCTTACAAGTGCCCGTCATACAACAGCTAAATACCCAAACTTACCTTTCAAAAGTGCCTCTTTCACGATGCAAAAGGACTGCTTTTGAAGGGTAAAAGCATACCTTTTAGCGTACAAAACATATCCTTTTGAAAAACGAAATCAAGTGCCCTACGACCAAAAGTGAAATAGTTTTACAACGCGCCACACACCACCTACTCCTTAAACACCATTTTTGTCAACCGATAACAGGTAGTTTATTCTCTCCCCTTCTCATTCCACTTTCCTTATAACTGAAATAATAAATCTCTTAAAATCTGCTGTTTCAGCTTTCGTGAGACGATGAAATTAGGTTGCAAAGGTACTTTTGTTCCTTCATCCACCCAAGGTGATCCAATGGTATGACTCAGTTACACCGCCATCCAGTGCGGATGGCTGGGTCGAGAAGCTCCAAGTCGCCCTGCGCCTCCAACGAGGCACAGGCGCAGAGCATTATCTTACGTTCAGTCAGTGTCTGTTCAGAAATTGTTGCCAGGTATATATAAGTTTTGATAATTCGTGGAAAAGTATCTAATTTTTATGGATTTCCACGAAAAATAAACGCATTTTCTTAAGAAAACGACATGCTAACTGCTCTCAGAGTATCAGGTGCTTCATGGCATGTCCTCCCCACTGGTTGTCGTCGA
>CADBAP010000104.1 GCA_902792685.1 uncultured Prevotellaceae bacterium | reverse complement strand
GTCGTCCGCGCCATTCTGACCGTTCCCTGTTCAAAGGGATTCTCACCATCGGCATAGCTGCCTTCATGTTGTGCGAAACCTTTCACAGGAGCTGTTTCCCAAGCATATTTGTTGTTGGTTTCCGTATAAAGGGCACCATTGAGCAGGCGTTGGTCGTTGTCAACGATTATCTCTGCTGTCTGCCAGTCTCTCTCACGCGGTGTGAAAACGATGGCTCCCGCATTTTGCAGCATCGGAATGAGATAGGGGACAACGATGGTTTGTGTGAACAGGTCTTCGGTGGTGCAAAACAGATTGGGCCGTTGCCATTTCCACGTGGCTTTCTCCTGGTCGTAGTAGCGCCCATGACTCTGCCAGACGGCGATGTGCGTGTTTTGCAAACCATCTGTAATCTCATGGGGACGCGACAGGTTTTTCACCCACGGTTCACCTTTATAATCCTTACTCCACTTTTCTTGTGCAAAACCTATGCTATTGGTCAGTAAAAGCATAGCTATTGCCAGGTAATAGCTGCCCTTTCTCATACTTGTTGCTTTTATATCTCTCCGATGGTAAACTGTTCTGGATGTTTACCCTTGAAGTCTTTGAAATACAGTTTGATTTCTTTCATCTCCTTGTCCACATCTCCTGTTGGAATCAGACTCTTCGTACATTGAATGAGTCGCCTCTCATAATCAACACCATAGAGCAGCACAGGAATCTGGGCTTTCAGTGCGACAAAGTAAAAACCTTTCTTCCACTCCGGATTCAGCGAACGGGTTCCCTCTGGTGTGATGCAGAGCCTGAATGTCTCCGCTCGCTTCGCCGTCTCAGCCAAATTGTCCGTCATGCTGGTATGCTTAGAGCGATACACAGGGATGCCTCCCATGCGTTTGAAGATCGGTCCCAATGGCCAGAAAAACCATTCCTTCTTCATCAGGAAATTGATCTTCCATCCTTCAGCATGTGCATAGAGCTGACCGAGCAGGAAGTCTTTGTTGCTGGTATGTGGTGCTAAGCAGATGATATACTTGTCTGGATGGTCAACGGTAACCTCCTTTGTCCATCCCCAATGCCGATATAACAGCCAACCACAAAATTTCTTGAGCATGTTTATATTAAGTTTGCAATGTGATCAATGACCTCGTTGACCTCTTTGTTGAAGTTGTCGATCAGGTCTCGATAGTATTTCTTTGCAGGAACGCCTGGCTCTGGGTGAGAGATGCGCTGGATGTAATTGCTGTGAATGGTCAGAATGGATGTCAACAGGGCATCCACATTTTCTTTTTCTGGTTTTCCACTGTACAATGATGCAGCTACGCACTCAGCGAAAAGGTCGCTGCAAATGTAATTGATAGTCTTTTTTAACTCACGTTTGTTTGACATCATAATATGTTCTCCTTTCTTAAAAAATTAGTTTTGAATGTTCAAAGATAAGAATAATTCTCGAAATACAATAACATAAATCAAAAAAATAATGTATTTTTTCGAATTTCGCACGTTTTTTTTCCATATCTCAGAGAAAAAAAGTATATTTGCAATTCAAAATAGAAGATATTCATTATTCAATTTTATAACAATTCAATTAGAACTATGGAAATTAGTGCACTGCAAAAAGCAAGAGCTGCTTATCAGCCAAAGCTCCCCAAAGGATTGAAAGGGGCTGTGAAAGTTAAAGAAGGCGCTCCCACACAGAGTGTTGACAATCAGGAAGAAATCAAGAAACTCTTCCCCAACACCTATGGAATGCCGCTCGTAGAGTTTGTTCCTGGTGAGGAGAAGAACTTTGAACCGATGAATGTCGGTGTCATCCTCAGTGGTGGTCAGGCTCCTGGCGGACACAATGTTATCACTGGTATTTTTGACAGCCTGAAGGCTTTGAATCCGGAAAACCGCCTGTTCGGTTTCATTCTCGGTCCTGGCGGATTGGTTGACCACGACTACATGGAACTGACAGCCGACCTCATTGACAAGTATCGCAATACCGGCGGTTTTGATATGATTGGTTCCGGCCGTACGAAACTGGAGAAAGTTGAGCAGTTTGAGAAGGGTTTGGAGATTATCCGTGAGCTGAATATCAAAGCACTTGTCATCATCGGCGGTGACGACTCCAACACCAATGCCTGCGTCCTGGCTGAATACTATGCTGCCCAGAACTACGGCGTACAGGTAATCGGTTGTCCGAAGACCATTGACGGTGACTTGAAGAACGACCAGATTGAAACCTCTTTTGGCTTCGATACCGCTTGTAAGACCTACTCAGAGCTGATTGGTAACATCGAGCGCGACTGTAACTCTGCCCGTAAATACTGGCACTTTATCAAGGTTATGGGCCGCTCGGCTTCTCATATCGCTTTGGAATGTGCCTTGCAGACACAGCCGAACATCTGTCTGATATCAGAAGAGGTGGAGGCTAAGGAACAGAGTCTGGCTGAAATTGTTACCTACATTGCAAAGACCGTTGCTGCTCGCGCTGCAGAAGGTCATAACTTCGGTACCGTCATCATTCCTGAGGGTCTGATTGAGTTTATTCCGGCCATCAAGAAACTCATCGCTCAGCTCAACGACGTGCTGGCATTGCCGGAGGTGAAGGAGATGGGACGTGAGGAACAGATTGACTTTGCCAAGAGTCATCTTACCGATGAGAACCTTGCCGTGTTCAATTCACTGCCTACAGGTGTTGCCCGTCAGCTGGCACTTGACCGCGACCCACACGGAAACGTACAGGTATCGCTCATCGAAACCGAGAAACTGCTCTCTACGATGGTTGCCCAGAAACTGGAGCGCATGAAGAAGAGAGGCGAATTCACAGGTAAGTTTGCTGCCCAGCACCACTTCTTCGGTTATGAAGGCCGCTGTGCTGCTCCTTCCAACTTCGATGCCGACTACTGCTATGCACTGGGTTCAAGTGCTGCACAGCTTATCGCCAACGGCAAGACGGGTTATATGGCTATCGTCAAGAACACAACTGCTCCTGCTGATGAGTGGGTAGCTGGTGGTGTGCCCATCACGATGATGATGAATATGGAAAAGCGTAACGGTGAGATGAAGCCTGTTATCCGCAAGGCGCTCGTCGAACTCGACGGTGCTCCGTTCAAGACTTTCGCAGCCAACCGTGATGTCTGGGCAAAGGAAACGGCTTATATCTATCCAGGTCCTATCCAGTATTGGGGACCGACAGAGGTATGCGACCAGCCTACCATGACGCTGAAGTTGGAACAGAATAAATAAATGTATTGAGCAAATGCCCAAACATCACCGCAAAACATCACGAACAAAGGCAGGACACAGCGTCCTGCCTAAGTTCTTGCACCGCTATCCCCGTTGGGCTTGGTGGCTGGGTGCGATGGTTGTGGTGGTGCTGTATATCTGGGCATTCTATTATTTTTTCGTAGGACCTACAGGATTTCGTTGGCGTGCGCTGTATGGCGACGTCAACTATCCTGATGGCTACGAAATCAGAGGTATCGACATCAGTCATTATCAGGGAGAAATCGACTGGGAAAAGTTGCGCCATGCAATGATCAAGGATTGTCCCGTGCGATTTGTCTTTATCAAATCAACCGAAGGTGCCAGCATCCTCGACGACACTTTCAACGACAATTTCTATCAGGCTCGTGAATATGGTTTTATGCGTGGAGCCTACCATTTCTGGAGTACGAAGAGTACGGCTCGCGAACAGGCATATTACTTCCTGAAACAGGTACATCTGGAGGAAGGCGATCTGCCGCCCGTTCTGGATGTGGAAAGCAAACCTGATGATATGAGCACCGAAGACTTCCAGCGCGAAGTGCTCACCTGGCTACATATCGTGGAAGACAAATACCACGTGAAGCCCATCATCTACACCTATTATAAATTTAAGGAGCAATACCTCTCCGATGCAAGGTTTGATGATTATCCTTACTGGATTGCCCACTACTATGTGGAAAAGATGGAATACAAGGGAAAATGGAAGTTCTGGCAGCATACCGATGCCGGAAAACTGGATGGAATCAAAGGAGACGTTGACTTCAACCTCTATAACGGCAGTTATTATGACTTGTTGCAGTTGACGATTAAATAAAATTCGGAATCATGATTGAAGTAAAAATCAAAGACCAGACATTACAACAGGCGGCCAGCGAAGGAATGGATGCCTTCGTACAGGCTTTCGTCGATGCCATCAACGAGGCGATTGGCAACCAGCTGACGGCTGAGAATATGCAACAGCTCAATGCCGACCAAATCACGTTGCTGGCGTGGAGTATTCTTCATGAGGAAGTGATGGACGGCGGTTTCGTGCAGCTGATACATAACGGCTATGGCGCATTCATCTTCAAGAACCCCTTTGCTGCTGCGATGAGAGAGTGGGGGATTGACGACTTGAAACGGCTCATCAGAAAGGTGCATCCCTTGTATGTCAAGTATCACGAACAGATCGAGAAAGACTGCAGCGATGATGAGTTTATGGCATTGTTTGAACAGATGCCGGAGTTTGATGACTTTGATGATGATTTCGTCGAGAATGAAGAGCGGTGGACGGCGATGATTGCGCATTACATCGATGAGCATATCGACCAGTTCGCAACGATAGAAGGCTGATGTATGATGGCTGAAGTATGATGGCTGAAGTATGATGGCTGAAGTATGATGTCCCTAAAGTCCCTAAAACAATGAATAACGAACAACTGGAGCTTCGCAAGAAGAGTCCCATACAGATAAAAAACAAAAAAGCATCGTTCGAATACTTCTTCGTCGATGAACTGACGGCTGGCATTGTGCTGACGGGTACGGAAATCAAGTCTATCCGTGCAGGCAAGGCATCGCTGGTTGATACTTATTGCTATGTGGTGAATGGTGAAATGTGGGTGAAAGGGATGAATATCTCTCCGTATTTCTATGGCTCCTATGCCAACCACGAAGCCAAACGCGACAGGAAACTGCTGCTCAACAGACGTGAAATCAGGAAGTTGGACGAGGCTACCAAACAGCCTGGCTACACCATTGTGCCAACGTTGCTCTTTATCGATGAAAACGGACGCGCCAAATTGGATATCGCCCTCTGTCGAGGCAAGAAGGAGTACGACAAGCGTCAGACACTGAAAGAAAAAGAGGACCGCCGCGAAATGGATCGGGCCATCAAACATTTTTAACTCCCCCTTTTTAACTCCCTTTTTAACTCCCTTTTTAACTCCCACTTTTACTCCCAATTATGAT
>CADBAP010000103.1 GCA_902792685.1 uncultured Prevotellaceae bacterium | reverse complement strand
GGCGGTTCAGAGAATCTTGGACGAACACCATTCCGACATCAAGATTATCTCAAAAATCGAGAATCAGGAAGGAGTCGATAACATTGATGAAATCATCGAGGCTTCATACGGTATCATGATTGCACGTGGCGACTTGGGTATCGAAGTTCCTTTGGAGCGCATACCAGGCATCCAGCGCGATATCATCAATAAATGTATCCGTGCCAAGAAACCTGTGATTGTGGCTACCCAGATGTTGCACACGATGATCAACAATCCGCGTCCGACTCGTGCAGAGGTGACCGATATCGCCAACGCCATCTATATGCGTACCGATGCGCTGATGCTCAGTGGCGAGACGGCGAGCGGAAAATATCCCGTAGAAGCCGTCGCAACCATGTCACAGATTGCTGAGCAAGCCGAGCAGGACGTTCATCGCGAAGGACATTTCGCCCATCCGTTGTTCGAAGGTATCGAACAGCGTGAGTATCTGGCGAAATGTGCTATTGAGGCCACAGAATACTTAGGAGTGAAAGGAATCGTTACAGACAGTAAGACAGGACAGACAGCTCGCCATCTTTCAGCCTTCCGTGGACCTACGCCCATTCTTGCCATCTGCCTGATGGATAAGACCCAGCGCTGGCTGAATCTCAGCTATGGCGTGATTCCCATTCTGCAGAAACGGCAGGTAACGGCTGACTATCAGTTCTGTGCCTCAGTGCGAATGTTACGACAGAAAGGCTATGTGGGATTGGACGACAAGATCGCTTATCTGAGTGGCACCTTCGATGGCAAAGGTAATACCACCTTCCTTGAAATCAATAAGGTGTGTGACATCTTCGATGATAAATACAAGTTCCACGTTTCTGAGAAGTAGTCGGAAGTAGTCGGAAGTTAATGAAGTTAATGAAGTTAATGAAGTTAAAGAAGTTAGGAAGTTAAGCCAATAGAAATAAGTTACTTGAATAAAAAACAAAATCTTCTAAACAAATAAATATAATGAATCGACCTCTTAGTGGAATCATTCCACCGCTTGTAACTCCGTTGAAGGATAATGAAACCCTCGACGTAGAGAGTCTTGAGAATTTAATCGAACACCTGATCAACGGAGGTGTTCACGGTTTGTTTATCCTTGGTACTACTGGTGAGGAGCAGAGCCTCAGCTATCACCTGCGCCAGCAGATGATTATTGAGTCGGCACGCATCAATCACGGCCGTCTGCCTTTGCTCGTCTGTATCACCGATACATCAATCGTTGAGAGTATCAAGCTGGCAAACGTAGCAGCAGAGTGTGGTGCCGATGGGGTTGTCTCTGCTCCACCATATTATTTCGCAACTGGTCAGCCAGAGCTGGCACAGTTCTATGAGGAACTGGTACCGCAACTCCCATTGCCCGTTTACCTTTATAATATGCCCAGTCACGTAAAAGTCAGTTTCGCACCCGATACTGTAGCACGTATCGCCAAGAACCCGCAGGTTGTGGGATTCAAGGACTCCTCGGCGAATGCCGTCTATTTCCAATCGGTGATGTACAAGATGCAACACCGTCAGGATTTTGCCATGTTGGTTGGTCCAGAGGAGATTACAGGCGAATGTGTGTTGCTGGGTGGTCACGGTGGTATCAATGGTGGCGCGAATATGTTCCCAGAACTGTATGTGGGGATGTACAATGCCGCCAAAGCAGGCGACCTGAAGCGTGTTCGTGAGTTGCAGCAGTATATCATGCAGATTTCCACCTCTATCTATACCGTCGGCAAGCACGGTTCCAGCTATCTGAAAGGTTTGAAGTGTGCTTTGTCGTTGCTGGGGGTTATCAAGAGTGATTTTGTGGCCTCACCATTCTATAAATTTGATGAGCCGGAACGTGAGAAAATCCGTCAGGCATTGGCTGCATTACCCATCGAGAACGGGAAACTGAAGATCTGAGATCATGCAACTGATTGATTTTATCATCTTTATCGTCTTCACGTTAGGTGTGGTCGTCTTCGGCTGTTCGTTCTTTAAGAAAGGCAGTTCGGCCGACGACTTCACATCGGCAGGGCATTCTATTCCAGGCTGGGTGGTTGGTATGAGCATCTTTGCCACGTATGTGTCGAGCATCAGCTATATCGGTTATCCAGGTAAGGCGTTTGCCTCCAACTGGAATGCGTTCGTCTTCTCGCTGTCCATACCGATAGCCAGCTACTTTGCCGCCAAATACTTTGTGCCGTTCTATCGGCATAGCGGTTCCGTATCGGCCTATACCTTTTTAGAAGAGAAGTTTGGTGCATGGGCACGCCTCTACGCCTCGGCCTGTTATCTGCTGACACAAATAGCCCGTATGGGAAGCATTCTCTATCTGTTGGCTGTGCCGATGTATATCCTGATGGGGTGGGACCTGCATCTCGTCATCATCCTCACTTCTATAGGTATCATCATCTATTCCATGCTGGGTGGTCTGAAAGCCGTCATCTGGGCAGATGCCATTCAAGGAATCATCCTCATTGGTGGTGCCGTTCTGTGTTTGGTCATTCTGATGTTCTCGATGCCCGAAGGACCGATGCAGACGTTCGATTTGGCTATCCATTCACCAGAAGGGAACAAGTTCTCACTGGGTGCATTTACCAGCGACCTGACCACTTCCACCTTCTGGGTATGCCTCATCTATGGAGTTTTTATCAATCTGCAGAACTACGGCATCGATCAGAACTATGTGCAACGCTATCATGCTGCCAAGACCGATAAGGATGCCAAATTCTCAGCCCTTTTCGGCGGTTATCTGTTTATCCCCGTATCAGCCTTGTTCTTCTTGATAGGCTCCGCGCTGTATAGTTATTATCAGGCAGGAGTTGCTCCCATACCAGACGAGATCGCACAGAAACCTGATTATGTGTTCCCATACTTCATCGTCAACGGCTTGCCAGTAGGACTTCGCGGCCTGTTGATAGCCTCCATCTTTGCTGCAGGAATGAGTACGGTATCCACTTCGGTAACGAGTGCTGCCACCATTCTGTTGACCGACTATTTCCGTCCGTTCTTCTTGAAACGTCGTGAAATGAAGAGTAGGGTAGAAGTAGCCATCCTCCGACTCTCCAGTGTGGGTGTGGGTGTACTGGGCATCATTGTTGCCATCGCCATGCTGAGTGTAGAGAGCATTATCGATGCATGGTGGACACTGTCAAGCATCTTCTCTGGGGGTATGTTAGGACTATTCCTCCTGGGGTGTATTCCTCGAAAGATAAACCGCATCGCTGCTCTTTTGGGATGTGTTTGCGGTATCATTGTGATTGCGTGGATATCCTTGGCTGAGATGTGGAATCTGCCAGGCATTCATCTGCATCCCTATCTGGCCATCGTGTTCGGCACCTGTGTCATATTCTTGGTTGGATTCCTTGCCACGTTGTTGGTGAAGGGCCGGAAATGATGACACCAATACATGATATTCGTCTTTTCCTTATAGGAAATCATTTACTAAAAACGATCTATAAAAACGATGAAACAGAACTATCCAAAGATTGGCATACGCCCTACCATCGACGGCAGACAGGGCGGTATCCGCGAGGGTCTTGAAGACAAGACAATGAATCTTGCCAAGGCCGTAAAGACATTGATTGAAACAAATTTGCGTAATGGTGACGGAAGCCCTGTGGAATGTGTCATTGCCGACACCACCATCGGACGTGTTGCTGAGTCGGCAGCATGCGCTGAGAAATTCGAACGCGAGGGCGTCGGATCAACGATTACAGTCACTTCCTGCTGGTGTTATGGTTCTGAAACAATGGACATGAACCCCTACTACCCAAAAGCTGTATGGGGATTTAACGGCACAGAACGTCCAGGAGCAGTCTATCTGGCTGCCGTCCTCGCTGCTCATGCCCAGAAAGGACTGCCTGCCTTCGGCATCTATGGCCACGATGTACAGGATTTGGACGATAACACCATTCCTACAGACGTAGCAGAGAAGATTCTGCGCTTTGCCCGTGCAGCACAGGCTGTCGCTACGATGCGCGGCAAGTCATACCTCTCATTGGGAAATACCTGTATGGGTATCGCCGGCAGTATCGTCAATGCCGACTTCCTGCAGCAGTACTTAGGTATGCGTACAGAGTATGTATCGCTGGTTGAAATCCTCCGCCGTGTTGATTTCGGCATCTATGATCCAGAGGAGTTCAAGAAGGCAATGGCATGGGTAGAGAAATATTGCAAGCCTAACGAAGGTCACGACTACAACGAAGACCGTCCGCTCTTCCCAGGTCAGCCGATGACGACCTTCAACGGAAAAGGTAAGGGTAAGAACCGTGAGGAAAAAGACCAGGATTGGGAATTCACGGTGAAGAATATGATGATTATCCGCGACCTGATGCATGGCTCCCAGAAGCTCTTGGAGATGGGCTACAAGGAAGAGGCGATAGGTCACAATGCCATAGCCGCAGGTGTACAGGGACAGCGCCAGTGGACTGACTACAAGCCCAACTTCGACTTCCCAGAGTCAATGATGTGTACATCGTTCGACTGGAACGGACCTCGTGAGGCGAATATCCTTGCCACAGAAAACGATTTCCTCAATGGTATGTCGATGCTGTTTGGTCATCTGCTCACCAACAAGGGTGTCATGTTCTCAGACATCCGAACCTATTGGAGTCCAGAGGCCGTAGAGCGTGTTGCAGGAAAGCGTCCGGAAGGGATGGCTGCCAATGGTTTCATCCATCTGATCAACTCTGGTGCAACCACCCTCGATGCCACAGGTGCGATGACTGATGCAGAAGGCAAGCCCACCATGAAATCCCATTGGGAGATGACCGACGCCGATATGGAAGGCTGTCTGAAGGCGACCAGCTGGATGCCAGCCGACCGTGATTACTTCCGCGGAGGCGGTTATTCCAGCCACTTCCTGAGCAAGGGCGGTATGCCGATGACCATGTTGCGCATCAACCTCGTACAGGGACTCGGTCCTGTGCTCCAGCTTGCTGAAGGATGGACGGTAGATATCGATCCGGCCACCAACGAGATTCTCGACAAGCGTACCGATCCCACTTGGCCTACCACCTGGTTTGCACCACGTCTTGATCCCACAAAAGATGCGTTCAAAGATGTATATAGCGTGATGAACAACTGGGGAGCCAATCACGGAGCCATCTGTTATGGTCATGTAGGTGCCGATATCATCACCCTGTGTTCCATCCTTCGCATCCCTGTCTGCATGCACAATGTTGCTGATAAGGATATCTTCCGTCCGGCAGCATGGAATGCCTTCGGAATGGACAAGGAAGGTGCCGACTATCGCGCTTGTGCCAACTTCGGACCGAT
>CADBAP010000102.1 GCA_902792685.1 uncultured Prevotellaceae bacterium | reverse complement strand
GATAATCGCGACTATTGGTATAATCGTGCCTATTGTTATTACTATGGTGGTCAGACGGCGTTGGCGCTGCAACAGCTCGACTATATTCTGAAGCGGTGGCCCCAGTTCCACGAAGCCTTTGTCCTTCGCAGGGATATCCTCAACGGGAAGCCGGCACCCGCCAAAGAAAAATACATCGATAAGAACAGGTTGTTCAAGTCAATCAATATGCTGAAAATGAATGTGCCGCTGCCTGGAGGAAAATAAAAGTTTATTTATTTGGTTTTTCGCTCACTTAATCGTACCTTTGAGCTTTTGCAAAGCTCGAAGGTAGGATGCGTTTCGGAAGAAAAAATAAACAGTTTATTTTGTTCTTCTCTCAACTTTCACTACCTTTGCAGGCGATTAACAAAAATATCAATTTGTAGCATGATTAAAATCACATTCCCAGACGGTTCCGTTCGCGAGTACGAACAGGGCGTCACTGGTTTTCAAATCGCCGAGAGCATCTCACCGGCTCTCGCCCGCAACGTTGTATCTTGCGGCGTCAATGGTGAAACAGTAGAGTTAAACCGCCCCATCAACGAGGATGCCACCATCGCCCTGTATAAGTTTGAGGACGAGGAAGGAAAGTATACCTTCTGGCACACTTCAGCCCACCTGCTGGCAGAGGCGCTGCAGGAGTTGTATCCGGGTATCCAGTTCGGTTTCGGACCGGCTGTGGAAAACGGATTCTTCTATGATGTGATGCCGAAAGACGGTGTTGCCATCAGTGAGAACGATTTCCCGAAGATTGAGGCAAAGATGATGGAACTCGCCAAGAAGGACGAGCCGGTCGTACGCAAGGAGGTCAGCAAGGCTGATGCCCTGAAGGAGTTTGCTGCCGACGGACAGACCTACAAGTGCGAGCATATAGAGGAAGACTTGGAAGACGGTACCATTTCTACATATACACAAGGTGCTTTCACCGACCTTTGTCGCGGTCCGCACCTCGTAAGCACAGGTCTGATCAAGGCTGTGAAGATTACGAGTGCTGCCGGTGCCTTCTGGCGCGGTGATGCCGAGCGCGAACAGATGACTCGTATCTACGGTATCTCTTTCCCGAAGAAAAAGATGCTTGATGAGTATCTTGTGATGTTGGAAGAGGCCAAGAAACGCGACCATCGTAAGATTGGTAAGGAGATGGAATTGTTCATGTTCTCTGAGCGTGTCGGCAAGGGTCTTCCCATCTGGTTACCGAAGGGAACAGAGCTGCGTCTGCGCTTACAGGATATGTTGAGGAAAATTCAGAAAAACTTTGGCTATCAGGAAGTTATCACTCCGCATATTGGTGGTAAAAACCTCTATGTTACCTCTGGTCACTATGCGCATTATAGCAAGGATGCCTTCCGCCCGATTACGACTCCGGAGGAGGGTGAGGAGTATATGCTCAAGCCGATGAACTGTCCGCACCACTGTGAGGTGTTTGCCTGGAAACCGCGTTCATATAAAGACCTGCCGTTGCGTATTGCTGAGTTCGGTACCGTTTATCGCTACGAGAAGAGTGGTGAGCTGCACGGATTGACTCGTGTACGTTCGTTCACGCAAGATGATGCCCACATCTTTTGTCGTCCGGATCAGGTGAAAGGTGAGTTCCTCCGCGTTATGGACATCATCCAGGCGGTGTTCTCTATCTTCAACTTCGAGAATGTTGAAGCACAGATTTCCCTTCGTGATCCTAACGACAAGCAGAAGTATATCGGTTCCGACGAGGTATGGGCAGAGAGCGAGCAGGCCATCATCGATGCTTGTAAGGAGAAAGGCCTGGAGGCAAAGGTGGAATATGGCGAAGCAGCCTTCTATGGTCCGAAGCTCGACTTTATGGTGAAAGATGCGATTGGCCGCCGTTGGCAGCTGGGTACCATTCAGGTGGATTACAACCTGCCGCAGCGTTTCAAACTCGAATACACAGCTGAGGACAACACCAAGCAGACACCGGTGATGGTACACCGTGCACCATTCGGATCTATGGAGCGTTTCACCGCTGTGCTCATTGAGCATACCGCCGGTCACTTCCCCTTGTGGCTGACACCCGACCAGGTGGCCATTCTGCCTATCTCTGAGAAGTATAACGACTATGCTCAGGAGGTACAGCATTTCTTTGATGCACAGGGAGTTCGTGCGAATGTTGACGACCGCAACGAGAAGATTGGCCGTAAGATTCGCGACAATGAGCTGAAGCGCGTACCTTATATGGTCATCGTTGGTGAGAAAGAAGCTGCCGAAGGACTCGTCTCCATGCGTAAGCAGGGTGGTGGAGAGCAGGCCACGATGACGAAAGAAGAGTTTGCTCAGCGCATCAATGATGAGGTTGCTGAGATGTTGAAAGCAACGAATTTGAAACCAAGAGATTAAAGAGACCCGACCCATTCCCCTCCCAAAGGGGAGGGGTTTGGTTATGGGATAAGTTTATATGAAAATGAAGAAAAGTATATTTGTATTTCTGCTGATGCTGTTGCCTGTGTTGGCACACGCAGATATGGTAGAGATAGACGGTGTCAAGTATTTTATTTTAAGTGATCATGCTGCTGTCATGAAGAAAGACGGTGGCGGTTATACCGGTGATGTTGTTGTGCCGGCAACGGTCAATTATCAGGGAAAGACTTATCAGGTCACAGAGGTGCTTAGCTATGCCTTCTCAGGAAATGACAATCTGAAATCGGTGGTGCTGCCAGAAGGACTTGTTAAAATCTGCGACTGTGTGTTCTTTGCTGCTCATAACCTGGAAACGGTTCAGATGCCATCGACCATCACCTCTTGGGGTAATTCCGTCTTTGCCGGTTGTACATCGCTGAAGACCTTCTTCTTGCCCGACTTCCTGACGGAGGTTCCACGCAACACCTTTGACGGTTGTAGTTCGCTGACAAACATCGAGTTGTCGGATAAGATTACGGCCATCGGCGAAAAAGCGTTTGCTTTTTGTGATGGTATAAAGACCATTAAGATTCCGGCTAGTGTGACGATGATTGACGAATCGGCCTTTTGGAACTGCAATCCCAAAACGGTATACTGCTACGCTGAGAAGGTGCCGGAAACGGTTGAAGGAGCCTTCGATCTGCTCGATTTCGAAGGTGTAACACTCTATGTTCCAGCAGCCTCTATTGCAGCTTACAAGAAGGATGAAGCGTGGAAAGGATTTACGAAGGTTGTAGGCATCAAGTAAATTTTGTTGAAAATTATTTGGTAGGAAACTAAAAAAGTGCTACCTTTGCAGCCGTTTTTAAGATTAATGAACATTAGAAAGCGTAGATGAAGAACGACAAAATGAAGAATCAGTACCGTGTCAACGAGCAGATTCGTGCTCGTGAGGTACGTGTAGTTGGTGACGACGGTGCATCGGTAATGTCCACCCGTGATGCCTTAGATTTGGCACGCGAGCAGGGCGTTGACTTGGTGGAGATATCTCCCAATGCACAGCCGCCCGTTTGTCGTATCATCGATTACTCTAAGTTCCTGTACCAGCAGAAGAAACGTCAGAAAGAGATGAAACAGAAGCAGGTGAAGCAGGAAGTGAAGGAGATACGCTTCGGACCCCAGACCGATGAGCACGATTATCAGTTCAAACTGAAGCATGCCATTGAATTCCTCGAAGACGGTAACAAGGTGCGTGCATACGTGTTCTTCCGCGGACGTTCCATCCTCTTTAAAGAACAGGGAGAAGTGCTGTTGCTGCGCTTTGCCAATGACTTGGAGGAATACGGAAAAGTTGAGCAGCTGCCGAAGCTCGAAGGCAAAAAGATGTTCCTCTATGTCGCTCCGAAGAAAGCAGGCGTCGTAAAGAAGAGTCAGCAGAAGCGCGACAATGAGCGTCGTGAGGCAGAAGCTAAGGAGGTTGCACGCCAGCAGGCAGAAGAGAATGCTGTGAACAACGGACTATTTGCAAATGCCAAAGGCGGTGAGGATATCCTCAAGAAGCTGCAAGAAGAAGATTAATAAAAAAGGTGCGTAACGCCCGGTATATGCGTTGCCGCCGAACATGATTCAATAATTAATAAATTAAAGTTTTAAAAAATGCCAAAAGTAAAGACAAACTCCGGTGCTAAGAAGCGTTTCCGCTTCACCGGTTCTGGTAAGATTAAACGTAATCACGCTTACCACAGTCACATCTTGACGAAGAAGACAAAGAAACAGAAGAGAAACCTTGTTCACGACACACTCGTTGACAAGACAAACTTGAAGCAGGTACGCGATTTGCTCCGTCTTCGCTAAACATTCATTAATCACTAAAAAGTAGAAAATTATGCCAAGATCAGTAAATCACGTAGCATCAAAAGCTAAAAGAACACGTATTCTCAAACTCACGAAGGGTTACTTCGGAGCACGTAAGAACGTTTGGACGGTAGCCAAGAACACTTGGGAGAAGGGTCTGACTTATGCATACCGTGACCGTCGTAATAAGAAGCGCGTTTTCCGCGCATTGTGGATTCAGCGTATCAACGCTGCAGCTCGTCTCGAGGGTGTTAGCTACTCTCAGCTCATGGGTGGCCTCCACAAGGCTGGTATTGAAATCAACCGTAAGGTGCTTGCTGACCTCGCTGTCAACAACCCCGACGCTTTCAAGGCCATCGTAGCAAAGATCAAGTAAATCTGCGAATAGAAAAACTATTCAACTTTTTTATGCAAGCGCCGCAGTTCCGAAATGGAGCCGCGGCGCTTTCTTTATATCCCCCTTTCTACTTCGTTGGGCTTTTTGTTCAAAATTTTTCGTATTACATTTCAAAAGGTCGTGTTTCGCGTTCCGAAAGCTATGCTTTTACCCGCCAAAACCTATCCTTTTGTCCTCCAAAACATGACCTTTTGCAGTCCAAAACGTCATCTTTTGCGCCCCGTTTGCAATCCCCTTATTTTCAATTACTTACCATTCCTTAAATAGTATCAGTTTCCTTCTTTCTCCTTTTTCCATCTCTTTAATGTGTAAATATTTGTTCATGAAATGTTTTGTTGGGCGGCAGATCAGAATGCCAACGCTAAATCAATAAGTACATGACCCCATTTTCTGCCTTCAGATTGGTTATAATGCCACATAGTTCCTTCCAAATGAGGTCGTAGTATTGAAATTCAGAAGCATCCCCATGTGCGTAAAGTATAGGAAAAACATCGAAACAAGCGTTTTTTGCACGTATTTTGACGCCTTTGAGAGGAGAAATTACCCTATTTTGTACCTTTTTTCAGCGTGTACATCGTTGGTATTTTAGGTTTAATAATTCCGTATCTTATTGATATTCAGCTTTTTAGCAAGAAAATACAAGTGTCGTGCGTTCCAGTTCCAGTT
>CADBAP010000101.1 GCA_902792685.1 uncultured Prevotellaceae bacterium | reverse complement strand
CGGCTGAGGTCTTTTTCCATCTTTTCCTTTACAAAGAGGATGCCGTGAAGATGGTCGGGCATCATTTGCAAGGCAATGATTTCTATCTGTGGATAATAATTAGGAATGCCCCACCATTCGTCGGATACACGCTGTCCCAACTCGCTGAGCACAATACGCGGCTCGTCAGAGTTTTCGACTGCGGCATCGCCACTCCAAACGACAGTACCTTCGCTTAGGCAGTCTGCATCACTACGTCCAACGATTTCGCCAAAGAGGGGACGGCGACCTTCGATGACCATCGTCACGAGGTACATCTGGCGGTCGGTGTAGTCGTGGTCGATGCATCGGCGGAGCATGGAGGCTTTCTTTTCTCCTGCAAAGGTTTTCTGCTTTTCATAGACTTCGCGCTTCATGGTCGCAAAATTAACATAAAACCACTTCCTCACCAAATTTTTCCTCCAAAACTTTTTCCTTCCAGAAAAATCATATTTATCTTTGAGGCTACGCCTCGAAAGTAGGATGCGTCTTAACAATGAAAAAAAACCGATTTTATTTTGCATTGTCTTCGACTTTCACTACTTTTGTGCCAAAATAAGTATTAACCAAAACAATTTAAATATGAAACAATGGATGGTGGTCGTGCTGGCGCTTTGCACCATAGGGGCACAGGCACAAGAGACAACTGAAATGGTTTATCCGCAGGCCGAATGGTCGAAGGCGGGCGACATCCTGATGCACACACCAGGACAGGAACTGTTCAACGGCGTTATTCACCCCGCAGCAGGACTGTTTGAAGAGTACTTCGATGTTGACCAGGCCGCCAGCGAACACAAGGGCTACATCAGTATGCTGGAAGCAAACGGCATACGGGTACATACCGTTACGGGCATCCTCAACGAAGTGGGCATCGACAGTCTGAGGACGCTTGCCTCGCAGCTGCTAACCTACGATATCAGCAGCATACCCGATGAAGATGCTACCCAAACGGAGGAATATCGACAGCATGTGCTTTCACTGATGAGCCGCAACGACCTCATACGCTGCATCCTGCTGCAACCTACGGTGAAACTCTTTAAGAGCGACAACAACACGGGCTACGAGGCTCAGTATCTGCAAAACCCGCTCATGAACCTTTATTTCACACGCGACCAGAGCATCACCACACCTCGCGGACACATCATCTGCCGGATGAACAGCAAGCAGCGGGCACCCGAAACTGAAATCATCAGCCTCTGCTACCAACACCTCGGACTGAAGCCTATCCTTCGCATCACAGGCGACGGACGTTTGGAGGGCGGCGACTATATTCCTGCCGGCAACATCTCACTCATCGGCTGCGGCATGCGTACCAACGACGAGGGCATCCGCCAGATGATGGAGGCAGACGCCTTCGGACACGACACCATTGTGGTGGTGCGCGACCATAAGCTGTGGCAGATGCAGATGCACCTCGACACCCATTTCAACATCATCGACAAAGACCTCTGTACAATGGTGAGCAGCCGCCTGAATGCACAACCCGGCGACCCGGAGTTCAATACTTGCGACATCTGGGCAAGAAAGCCCGGCACAAAGGAATACACGCTGTGGAAACAGGATCTGCCGTTCGTGGAATATATCCGCAATCGCGGCTTCAGCATCATCCCCATCGATATCGACGATGAACTGCACTATGCCAACAACTTCCTTACCATCGCCCCACGCCACATCATGGCTGTGGGCGGACAGTCGGAAGAACTGCAACAGCGGTTCCGTGATGCAGGCGTCACCGTAGAATGGGTTCCCCTGGAGAATCTGATCGACGGCTATGGTGCTGCCCATTGCATGACACAAGTGCTACAACGCGAAGCCTGGAACCCCGACGCCTCTCCAACAGCCATCCGACAGCTGGAAACAGCGCAAACAAAACATTCACCGGTCTATCGTCTGAACGGCACCATGGCCAACAAAGGCGACCGAGGCATTACCGTCCAGAAAGGCAAAAAGCTTGCACGATGGTAAAGCGGAAACACCAACTTTAAAACCGTAAATTAGACCTTAGAAGTTAGGATGCGTCTCAACAATAAAAATAAAATTTATTTTGTATTGTCTTCGACTTTCACTAACTTTGCCCCCAAAAATTTTGGGATGGGTGTAATAAATGCCACTTTTCTGTGTCTAATGGGTAAAGAGAAAGGCAATATTAACATCCTGAAAATAAACAAAAACAAAACAATGAAAAAACTAAAAGTATTCCTGACGCTGGCGCTGATGATGGCCGCTCAGGGAATGATGGCACAAACAACAGTTATCAAAGCTGTTTTGGTGGATTCGCTTACACAGGAGACGGAGCCGTATGCTACCGTGCGTGTATATAAAAGTAACAACATGAAGACGGCCGTCGCGATGTCGGTGAGTGACATCGATGGTAAGATCAACCAGAAGGTGACGGGCAAGGGTAAATATACGATGACGATCAGTTCGATGGGTCGTAAGGAGATCCAGCGCGAGATCACCCTTGACGGCAAGGCAACAGTGGACTTGGGAACCATCTTTGTGGTTGATGACACGAAACTGCTGCAAGGCGTGGAGATTGTCGCTCAGAAGCCGCTGGTAACGATGGACACAGACAAGATGTCGTACAGCGTGGAGGACGATGTGGACTCGAAGTCGGCAACGGTGCTGGATATGTTGCGCAAGGTGCCGATGGTGACGGTGGACGGTCAGGACAACATCACCGTGAACGGCAGCAGCTCGTTTAAGGTATATGTAAACGGCAAGCCGAACGTGATGTTCAACAGCAACCCGTCACAGATATTCCGTGCGATGCCTGCTTCGATGGTGAAGAACATCGAGGTAATCACGAACCCGGGAGCGAAATTCGATGCGGAAGGTTCGGCCGGTGTGCTGAACATCGTCATGGCGAACATGGGTGAAGGCGGTCAGCAGGCAGCCATCAACGGTATCAACGGTAACGTACACCTCTCAGCGGGTAACAAGCAGCAGAGTGCGGCTGCCTTCCTGAGCGGACAATATGGCAAGTTCTCGTTCTCGGCCAATGCGGTGGTACACTACGGAAAATCGAAGGGTACAGACATCGAGATCGACCGTGAGCAGTTCAGTGAACTGGGTACGTCTCTGATGAACTACAAGATGAAGAGTACGACACGCATGCCGTTCTCAATGGGAAATATCAACCTGGGCTACGAGCTGGATTCAATGTCAACGGTGAGCGCTACGTTCGGTATCACCAATTTCAATATGAAGAACTGCGGCGACCCGTTTACCACGATGACTGGCGGCATCTACGGTACCGGCTACAGCTATGGTGAGCACATGAACTCATCGAACAAGAATGTGTCGATCAATGCGAGTGCCGACTACCAGCGTTTCCTGAACAAGGCACGCACCAGTTCTATCTCTTTGATCTACCAGTTCTCCCTGAACCCCACAGACAATGACAACTGGAACTCTTACGACCCAGCCGAGGTGCCTGCATACATCAACCTGCAGGACCGCCACTCGCTGTCGAAGGAGAAATCACGCGAGCATGTCTTCCAGGCCGACTATACCACACCGCTGTCTGAGAAGCACACGCTGAATGCCGGACTGAAGTTTACGGCCCGCGACAACAGCAGTGACTCGCGTTACTACCGCAGGAACGGCAGCGACTATGAATATGACGAGCTGCTGAGCACGAAGTATGACAATACGAACGACATTCTGGCCGGTTATACGGAATACGAAGGTAAATATGGCAAGTTCGGTGCGAAGGCCGGTCTGCGTTACGAATATACCTGGCAGGATGTGGAGTTCCTGTTGGGACGCGGTGAGAATTTCTCAAAGCACTATGGCAACCTGGTGCCTTCGGCAAGTCTGTCGTACAAGCCCATGCCGATTGCGAATATCGGATTGACCTATAACATGCGTATCTCCCGTCCGGGTATCGGCTACCTGAACCCATACGTTGACCGTTCATCGACGACAGCCATCTCATACGGTAATCCTGACCTGGACGTAGAAAAGACCCATAACATCGGACTCGTGTTCAACTTCTACACACCCGTCATCATGGGTAACCTGAATATCAAGCAGGCTATCACCAACAACGGTATCGAACAGTATTCGTTCTGGAAAGACGGACTGCTGAATACGACATATGACAATATCGTGAAGCGCAGCATGACCAGCGTGAGCCTCTATGCCGCCGGTATGCTGGGCAAGAACACACGTCTGTTCTTCAACGGAGGAATCGGTTACAACGACCTGCGTAGCAAGGAACTCGACACGAAGAATCACGGTTGGCAGGCCAACGCGATGATGGGCGTACAGCAGACGCTTCCCTGGGACTTGAAGCTGGGTGCCTTCTTCATCACCAACAGCAAGAAATACACCTTGCAGGGATGGACGTCCGGATTCAACATGGTGATGGGTAGTCTGACGAAATCGTTCTTCAACGACAAACTCAGCCTTGCCATCCAGGGTGTGACCGGTCTTCACAAAGGCGGCCGCTTCTACTTCGACAGCTACAGCGAAGGCAAGGACTTCACCAACATGCAGCGCATCCATGTTCCTGTTGCCAGCTTCACGTTCAACATCACCTATAACTTCGGTAACCAGAAGGTGAAGGTTAAGCAGAATACCAACCGCGTAGAAAGCGACGTGATGGAGAAGCAGAACGACATGAACCAGATGAATAATATGAATATGGGGCAGTAAGAAGCCCCCTCCAACCTCCCCAGCCGCGGAAAGATTCCGCGGCTTTTTTTGGCTAGTTCTTAAATTATTTATAATTTTGCAGCGTTTTTAAAGGTATTAGACAATGTCCAATTTAAGATTTCAGGTTGTTGAGGAAGCTTTCAAAAAGAAGCCGTTAGAGGTAGCGGCACCCGCAGAGCGTCCATCGGAGTATTTTGCCAAATACGTGTTTACACGGGCAAAGATGTATAAGTACTTGCAGCGCGACGTCTATGAAAAGATGATCGACGTGATGGATAACGGTGCCCCACTCGACCGTTCGATTGCCGATGCGGTTGCAAAAGGCATGAAACAATGGGCCGATGAGAACGGCGTCACCCACTATACGCACTGGTTCCAGCCGCTGACAGAGGGTACTGCCGAGAAGCACGACGCATTCATAGAGCACGACGGTAAGGGCGGTATGATTGAAGAGTTCAGCGGGAAGCTGCTCGTACAGCAGGAACCCGACGCCAGCTCGTTCCCCAGCGGCGGCATCCGTGCAACCTTCGAGGCTCGCGGCTACTCAGCCTGGGATCCCACATCACCGGTGTTCATCATCGACGACACGCTGTGTATTCCGACCATCTTCATCTCCTATACAGGTGAGGCACTCGACTACAA
>CADBAP010000100.1 GCA_902792685.1 uncultured Prevotellaceae bacterium | reverse complement strand
TTGGGAGCAGCCTCAAGCTCATTAGCAGCCTGCATCATTTCAGTTGCCTTCTTGATAACATAACTGTAATAATATACGAAAACAACAAATTTTTACGGGAAAAATCTACGTTGGAAACACCTGTTCCACAAGGTTGGCAAACTCCTGATAGGCATCGGTATCGCTCAACGAAGCAAGACTCTTTACCAACTGATGATAGTACCATGCATGACGGTCAACGTTTTTCTCGTTGAAACGCTGCCACAAACTATCCCCAAGCCGATGATAGTCGCGTAACATCGCACGAATATTCGACAATTTGTCACCAAGTGCTACAATCTGCACATCACGACTGGCAGCAGACAATCTGTCGATAGTCGTCTGTTTACGATGCTGCCAGCTTTCAATATGAGTCAAACCAGGAACCTCGCTATCGGTTTCGGCAGATACCAGATCCGCCACTCGCGTACCCAGGTTGCTGCGGATATCCTCGATGGTGACATCAGAGTCCTCCACCGCATCGTGGAGTACTGCAGCAGCCATCACTTCCTGGTCGTCGGTAATGGTGCTGACGATAACCATAGCCTCCATCGGGTGAACGATATAGGGTATGCTGCCACCCTTACGGACCACACCCTCATGAGCTTTTGTGGCTAAACGAATGGCACCATCAATAATATGGGTGTCAATAGTCTTTTCTTTCTTCATATGATGGTTTACCCTTCCTCTGATTTTTTCTGCATAAAAGGCAGCGTTACTGCCTGCTCCAACATCATATCGGCCAACATACTATTGGCGTCGTTCGCTCCGTTGATGGTATCATAAATAGATTTGATCCCTTCACGACCACCATCATGCTTCAGCACGTAAACCAGACAAAGATACTGCAAGGCCGCACTCGACGACAATATATCAAGGTCGGTGACTGCCAACTGCGAGAGGGCCAGCTGATAGGCTTCTTCGCTGTTGTCTTCGATGAAACGTTGCACCTGTCCGAGCGTTTCAAGTCCGAAGGATTCAAGCACAGGTAAGAAGGGCAACAAAGATACGGGGTATATCTCTGCCTGGTTGACGGCAGCAATACGACCGTTCAAACGATAGAAGGGGTTTAGTTCGAGATAACTGCGGAAGGTATCTGCAGACAACGGTACATCATCCAGTTGTCCGTTCTTCACCAAAGACTGCATCTGACGACGGTATTCTGTGACGGCGAGGCTCAGCCGGCTGAACTCATCGTCTATCAACTCCAACATACCCGCCAGACGACTGAACTGTCGTTTGTATTCACGAGGTATCTTCACACTTCCCTTGTAGCCCGTATCGTGCTCTATCGTTGACCATACATGCTGCAAAGCCGTACGCATTTGTAGCTCAAAACGCGGTCCACCTTCTTTCATGCGACAAATATAGTGCAGGGAATTATAGCCGAAAGCATCCAGCTGGTGAAGTTTACGCTTGTCCACACTCTCCTGCCAGTCAACATCAAAGAGACGCTTGGCGATAGCTGCCACCTTGTCCACCTCGTTGGTATAGAAGGTGATCACGCGCAGTCCCACAAGATCAGTGATATCATCAATGCTCTTGTACTTCGATCCTTTCACCTCCAGTTTTCCGGCCAGTGATTTCTCACTCTTCACACGGTGCTCGATGGCTGTGACATAGATACCCTGTTCGCTTAGCGCACGGCTCAAGATGTCATAGGCATCCGAAGACAGTTGCTCAAGCGTTGGCAGCAGATTGCGGTACTGCTCCATCAGAGCCTCGCCATGCGGGTCAAGTTTCACGTTAGTGCCCATGTATATTATCGGTTTACTTGAATTCGAAAATATTGATGAAGCCCGTCATGGCAAAGATGGCGCGGACTGTATCTGAGATGCCCTTGATATAGACATGCAAGCCTTTCTTCTCAGCAACTTTCAGAACACTGAGAAAGATGCGAAGACCGCCTGATGAGATATAACTCATATCCGTGCAGTCGATAATGATATCCTGTTTATCACATTCGTAGAGAGGACTCATCGCTCGTTCTGTGTTGGGAACAGCAGCTGTGTCGAGACGTCCACTCAGGATGGCAACCATATAGCCATCTTGTTCTTGAATTTTTACTTCCATATTCTATGATACTATTTTGTTTGTTTTGTTTCAAATTTCTTTCTCAGCGTCAGCACATTGAGATTTTCCATACGTTCATAATTGATGGAGTCCATAATCTGGCGCACCAGATGAATGCCGAGTCCGCCGATAGGTCGTTCCTTGGCTGAAAGGGTCGTATCAGCTTGTGCCTGAACAGTGGGATCAAATGGTTTGCCGGTATCAATGATGGTAAACTTCAACCGGACATCATTCGAGACGGCTTCAATCGTCACATCACCTTTCGTGTCATGCGGATAGGCGTATTTCATCACATTGACGACAGCTTCCTCAATAGCAAGATTGATCATGGTGGTGTCGCTAGGACCGAAGCCAACAGCTTCACACACCTCTTCGACAAAGGTGGTCAGTTCTGGTACCGCCTTCACATCATTGGGCAGGACAATGCTCTTGCGCATTTTCACATCACGCTGCATCTTGATATATTGGATGGCCATCATCGTCAGGTCGTCACTTTGTTCGGCTTCGCCTACAAACTGGTGAACAGCATAGGTCATCAGTTCGATAAACTGCCTCGGTTCCTGCTGATGGTGCAAAAGCGCCTGCTCTCCCACCTCATTCACACGTTGCATCTGGAACTGGTCATGGGAAGTATTCTCTGCCTCAGTCAGTCCATCGGTGAAGAGGAAAATGGTTGTACCCGTAAAGATCTGCGACTCCTGTAACGTAAATTTCCATGAGGGTCTGACGCCGACAGGGATATTCGAATCGCAAGGAAGCAATCCCACACCGGCACCGACAAGGAGTGGTGCATCGTGTCCGGCATTACAATAACGCAGACGACCTGTGGGCAGATCCAGCACGCCGACAAAGAGCGTGACAAACATATTACTGTCGTTCATGTCCACAATCGTCTCGTTCAGCGCAGCCATAATCCGGTCGGGCAGAGACTCACGGGCAGAGACGGTACGGAAGACCGATCTGGTGACCGCCATGAAGAGTGAGGCTGGCACACCCTTACCCGACACATCGCCGATACAGAAGAAGAGCTTCTCGTCGCGGAAATAGAAATCAAACAAGTCGCCGCCTACCTCTTTGGCTGGCGTCAGCAAAGCATAGAGCTGCACGTCATCACGGTCGGAAGATGTCGGGAAATCCTTCGGCAACATACCCATCTGTATGCCACTGGCAATTTTGAGGTCGCGCTCGATAGATGCCTTTTGCGAGGTGGTATTCTTCAGCTCATCAATATACTTGACGAGCGACTGTTGCATATTTTCGAAGGTATGACTCAACTGACCGATCTCATCAATACGGTGGAAGTCGGGCAACGCTGTTTCAAAATTTCCTGAGGCGATTGTCTCAGCCTCCTTGGCCAGACGGCGCAAGGGATTCAACTCGCGTGTGATGATGCGGATGAAGAAGAAGAGCATCAGCAACAGTCCGGTAAAGGCAATGCCGGTAACGGTGTGGCGTAGCTGGTCGAAACCACCGAATATATCGCTCTCCGGACACACGATGGCCATACTGCAGCCCGTATTGCCAAGTGGTTTGTAGAACACATAGCAATCCTCCCCGTTGATTTCCATGCGCTTCATTCCTTCCTCACCTCTCTGCATGGCGTGTCCCAGTGCGGTGATAGCCGTATCAGGGTGTTCAAGGGTTTGGGTAAAGATCGTTTCCCGACTGATCTTTGTAGAATCGGGGTGTACGAAATAGGTTCCTCCCCTACCGATCATAATACTATAGGAGTTTGGATATGGCTTCATCTCCGAAATCGTGGTCGACAGCCAATTCAGCGAGAGGCTGATATTGACAACGGCAAACACCTCGCCCTGAGGATCTTTCAAAGCCTTACAATAGCTGGCCACCATCGCACTGGTGTTTGTGGCTTCATCATAATCCATATATGGCTCCGTCCAGCATGGGTGATCAAGCAGTTTGGGCATCAGATACCAGTCCATGTAGAAGTACTGGTAGTTGTCACTGCCGCCCTGTATCGTACGGATGCTGTCGCCGTCATGTTTGGAATAGGCCGAGAAGTAACGGCCGTACTTTTTGAAGTAGTAGGGTTCGAAGGCGATAGAACTATTGTAGAAGGCCGGATTGTTCAGCAGCATACTGCGACTATAGACGAACATGGAATCGGGAACGTCGGGATGTCGCTTTACAAGCCATTCTGCCATATTCGCCACACCTTCCACGCGATACAGGATACCCTCCACACGCAGGGATGTGTTGTCAAGAATCTGAGAGGCATGACTGATAGCCTCCTGACGTACGGCATCTCTGGCCTGAATAAACATGAAACCCATGGCTGCAACAAAGATGACAGCTGCAAACATCACAACCCATAAGCTGACCCTGACAGAGAGTTTACGACGGATATAATTGATAATTGTTTTCATACGACTCATTGATCAACCTTCAATTAATTCCTTGTAAGTCACCTCGCGACTCAGCATCTTGTTCTCTTTCATCAGCCGGCTGACCTGTTGTACCATATCGGGACGCAGACGGAATTCACGCCGTTTCGATTCGCGGTCAACCTGCAAGCGCAACACCTCTGTGAGCATCAGCCGCTGCATGACACGATTGGTGGCCACATGGTCACGCTCAACATATTTCATCACGATATCGAGAGTCTCTTCGGGATGCTGGGCTGCCCACTCCCAGCCTTTTCTGCTGGCAGCAGCAAACCTTTTCGCCTGATCGCGATGTTCCTCATAGTATTCACGGCTGACGTAAAGACCGTCTTCCTGGATATTATAGCCGTGATCGCAGAACCGGTACACGTTTTGATCATTCATCGAAATACCTGCCTGCATCAGCTGATAGTATTCATTGTAACTCATCGCCAACGTGGCATCAAGGACACCGGCGACAAATAAGTTGACGTTCTGCGCAAAACGCACCCACTGATAGTTCAGGTTGTCCTTGATACTCATGCACATCGCCAACTGACCGAAGCCCACACTCCAGATACCCACGCGTTCTCCCTTCTGTGTCAACGGGTTTTTGTTGCGGGCAGAAACGATGACCATCGCATTGTTCATGGAGGTCTGCAAGATGTTCACCATGGGCATTCCGTCATCCACAATCCCCAAAGCCTGACAGAGCTGCATCGTCGTAGCATGGCACTCCTTCCGGCGCAGTCGTTCCATCGCGGATAGGGTTGCCGACGGGTGTTCAATCCTCACCTTCACACCTGCCTCACGATAGAAGCCCATCGTTTCGGCGACATAGTAACCGGCAAATTGCGCCTGTGCCGTCCACTGAGGCATGAATACAATCGTATCA
>CADBAP010000099.1 GCA_902792685.1 uncultured Prevotellaceae bacterium | reverse complement strand
TGTTTGCCTCTTTCTCCTTGAGAATCTTCTCGCAGTCCTTGGCAAAAACATACTGGTTGTTGATGGAGTCCATTACCACATAGGCAATCTTGCCTGATGCGAGTGACTTACCATCGTTTGATGCGGTTGCATTGTCTTTCGGCTCATTGTTGCATGATACTACGGCGAGTGCTGCTACAGCAACGAGCGCCATTTTTCCAAATTTCTTCATACCTTATTTATTATTTAATTTGTTGTTTCTTTATGGGGTTAATGGGCTTAATGGGTTTTATGGGATTCCCCTCTTGCTTCTTTGTCCTGATCCAGAACGCAATGGATGCCCTGTTTCCGTAACGCGGCATTGTCATGAATATGTGGTGAAGAAAACCTTCCGTTCTTCTTGAAAAGTAGCTTCACGCACAATAAAGCCATACAAATAGCAATTATTAACACGCTAAGTAGTAGTGTCTCTATCATTTTTTATTATCTTTGCCGTGCGAAAGTAAAATCGCGCACAAAGGTAATAACTATTTCGGAGATGTACAAATTTAGAGATTAACAAAATATAAAAACTTGATAAAAATGGCAAATATTGAATTAAAACCAGCAAGAGTATTTGAACAGTTTGCGAAAATCAACGCGATTCCCCGCCCTTCTAAGCGCGAGGAGAAGATGATTGCTTACCTAAAAGAGTTTGGTGAAAGCCGCGGTTTGGAAACAAAGGTCGATGAGACCGGCAATGTGCTGATCAAGAAGGCCGCCACAGCAGGCTTTGAGAACCGTCCGACGGTGATTCTGCAGAGTCATATGGATATGGTGTGCGAGAAACTGGTTGATATCGACTTTGATTTCGACAACGATCCCATCCAGACCTATGTCGATGGCGAGTGGCTGAAAGCCAAAGGTACCACGCTGGGTGCCGACGACGGTATCGGTTGTGCCATCGAACTGGCCATCCTCGACAGCGATGATATTGAGCACGGCCCGCTGGAGTGTGTCT
The DNA here is from genome assembly GCA_902792685.1 of uncultured Prevotellaceae bacterium. GTDB lineage: Bacteria > Bacteroidota > Bacteroidia > Bacteroidales > Bacteroidaceae > Prevotella. The sequence goes on along the minus strand of CADBAP010000099.1, from coordinate 4,427 downwards.
TCACTCGCGATGAGGAAACAGGACTGACTGGTGCCGAAGGAATGAAAGCAGGATTTATGACGGGCGATATGCTGATCAACCTCGACTCAGAAGACGAAGGACAGATTTTCGTTTCCTGTGCAGGCGGTCGTAACACCACAGCCACCTTTACCTTTGAAAAGGAAGAGGCTCCCGCAGGACTGTTCTTTATGAAAGCAACGCTGAAAGGTCTTGTCGGCGGTCACTCCGGCGACGACATCAACAAGAAGCGTGCCAATGCCATCAAGGTGATGGCCCGTTTCCTCTATCAGGTACAGGAGAAATATGGTGTGCGCCTCGCCAGTTTCAATGGCGGCAAGTTGCACAACGCCATTCCGCGCGACTGTGCGATGACCTTTGCCGTTGATGCGGCCGTCAAGGAGAATGTAAAAGCCGACTGGAACATCTTCGTTTCGGAAATCGAGGAAGAATACCACGTGACCGAAAAGACGATGGAGTTTGCTTTGGGCAGCACCGATGCCGAATGTGTATTGCCGCAGAATGTCAGCACAAGAATGATTCAGGCGCTGCAGGCTGTTGACAACGGCGTGTTTGCGATGTGTCAGGACGAAGAGATTGCCTGGCTTGTAGAAACCTCCAACAATGTGGCAAGCGTGACCACAACCGACCGTCAGGTAGTGGTCGTGGCTTCCCAGCGCAGTAATGTGATGAGTGCACTCGACAATCAGGCTGCCACCATCAAGGCTGTATTCCAGTTGGCTGGTGCCGACGTGGTTCAAGGCGAGGGGTATCCCGCTTGGAAGATGCGAGCCGACAGCAAACTGACAGCCTTGACCGTAGAGACCTACAAGGCGCTGTTCCACAAAGACCCGAAGGTATTGGGCATCCATGCTGGTCTGGAATGTGGATTGTTCTCTGAGAAATACCCGAACCTCGATATGGTATCCTTCGGTCCTACCCTTCGCGGTGTCCACTCACCCGATGAGCGCCTGCTGATACCGACGGTACAAATGGTTTGGGACCACCTGCTGGAGATATTGAAAAAGGTGTAAAAAAGAAGACCCCACCCCGCACAGAAGACCTTCCCCCCTGCCCCTCCCTGAATGGAGGGGAGTAAATAGACTTGGCTGTTGTTATCAATAGTATTTCCTATCTGCTCCCCTCCCTCCAGGGAGGGGCTGGGAGGAGGGTCTTTTTTTGGCACAATATTTGTAGATACTCACAGCAGAAACATTAAAACCATCAATAATATGCAAAAAGGTAATATCGGGGTTACAACAGAGAACATTTTCCCCGTCATCAAAAAATTCCTGTATTCAGATCATGAGATTTTCCTGCGCGAAATGGTGTCCAATGCCGTTGACGCGACACAGAAGTTGAAGACACTCGCCCAGACAGGCGATTTCAAAGGAGAGGCCGGCGACCTGACCGTTCATGTCTCACTCGATGAGAAGAACAAGACGCTCACTATCAGCGACCGCGGTATCGGTATGACTGCCGAAGAGATTGACAAATACATCAACCAGATTGCCTTCTCCGGCGTTACCGACTTCCTGGACAAATACAAGGACAGCGCCAACGCCATCATCGGACACTTCGGACTCGGATTTTATTCTGCCTTCATGGTCAGCAAGAAGGTGGAGATTGTAACACGCTCCTATCAGGAAGGTGCCAAAGCCGTGAAATGGAGCTGCGACGGAAGTCCCGAATTCACCCTTGAGGAAGTGGAGAAAGCCGACCGAGGCAGCGACATCATCCTCTACATCGACGATGACTGCAAAGAGTTCCTGGAAAAGAACAAGATTCAGGAGCTGCTGAACAAATACTGCAAGTTCATGGCTGTGCCCATCGCCTTCGGCAAGAAAACAGAATGGAAAGACGGCAAGCAGGTTGACACCGACGAAGACGACATCATCAACAATGTGGAACCGCTGTGGACAAAAGCACCCAGCAGTCTGAAAGACGAAGATTACCAGTCGTTCTACCGCACCCTCTATCCGATGCAGGACGAACCGCTGTTCTGGATTCATTTGAACGTTGACTATCCGTTCAACCTCACGGGTATCCTCTATTTCCCCCGCATCAAATCAAACCTGGAGCTGCAACGCAACAAGATTCAGCTCTATTGCAACCAGGTGTTCGTGACCGACCAGGTGGAAGGTATCGTGCCTGAGTTCCTCACCCTGCTGCATGGTGTAATCGACTCACCGGATATTCCGCTGAACGTCAGCCGCAGCTATCTGCAAAGCGATGCCAATGTGAAGAAGATATCCACCTATATTACGAAAAAGGTGGCCGACCGTCTGGCAGCTATCTTCAAAGAAGACCGCAAGCAGTATGAAGAGAAATGGGACGACCTGAAACTGTTCATCAACTACGGTATGCTGACACAAGAAGACTTCTACGATCGCGCCAAGGACTTTACGCTGCTGAAGGATGTGGAAGGCAAATATTTCACACTCGAAGAATACAAGACCCTTATCAAGGGTGAGCAGACCGACAAGGACGGCAATCTCATCTACCTCTATGCCAACAACAAAGAGGAACAATACACCTATATCGAGGCTGCCAAGCAGAAAGGCTACAGCGTATTGCTCTTCGATGGTGACCTCGACACACCCGTTGCCTCCAACCTCTTTGAGCAAAAACTGGAGAAAACCCGTTTCACACGTGTGGACTCCGACATCATCGACCGTCTGATTGTCAAGGACGACGCACCGAAGAACGAACTCGATCAGGAACAGAGTGACAATTTGTCAGAGGTATTCCGCTCTCAGATGCCAGCCATCGAGAAAACAGAGTTCCACGTAGAGGTACAAGCATTGGGAGAATCTGCCCAGCCTGTCATCATCACACAGAGCGAATATATGCGCCGTATGAAGGATATGAGCCGCTTCCAGAGCGGAATGGCGTTCTACGGACAGATGCCCGATATGTACACCATCGTCCTGAACTGCAACCACCCGTTGGTTAAGAACGTGCTCAACGACACGACCGCCAACACCAGCGAGGCCCTGAAACCCATTCTCAGCGAACTGAAAGGACTGGATGCCCGCATGGCAGTTATCAACCAGGAACAGTCGAAGAAGAAGTATGACGAACTGACACAGGAAGAGAAAGACGAGAAGACCAATACACAGAAGGCTATTGACGAGCAGAAAGACAAAAAGAAGCAAATCATTGCCGACTATGCGAAGGGCAACAGCATCGTCCATCAGCTCATCGACCTCGCCCTGCTCCAGAACGGAATGCTCAAGGGTGCCGCCCTCGACAAGTTCCTCAAGCGCAGTATCGATTTGATCAAATAAATGAGAAAAGAAAAAGAGAAGCCGTAACGACTTCTCTTTTTTCTTGCCCTCTACTTTTGCGGAAGATGAGGGATTACCTCGCCTCTTTTGTTGCCACCGTTCTTCGAACGACGTTGCAACCCGGCTCGATGATGCCCTCTCTATTTTGCGGAAGATGAGGGATTCAAACCCCCGATACCCCGGAAGGGGTATACCGGATTTCGAGTCCAGCGCATTCGATCACTCTGCCAATCTTCCTAAACCTTGCAGCCGCACGCCCCATGTGGTTGATGCGGAATGCGACTGCAAAAGTAATACTATTTTTGTAAACAACAAAAAACTTTCGAAAAAAACTCTCAATGAAGTATTCCAAAAGGCAGAATCTTACGGTTCGTAATATTCTATTTGCAGCTCATCGTTCACGCAGAAATCATCGTGGAATCCGTCTTCGTAGCAATAAACAATGCGAAGGCCTCGGTATGCAGCCGGCACCTTTAGCCTTTCGATTAAGTGCCAGCGAGGCCGTCCGTAATCATACGAAGCACGGTCAAGTGTGAGACGGTTACGTGTCCAATCAAACTGGTAGTATCCACCACCGATACAGTTGTCATTGCCAATCAGCAAATCTTTGTGCTGACCGACCATACCCAGTCGAAGGTATCCGTCACTTGTAATTATAAATTTCGGAAGTGCTATATTCATCTTTCTGACATCTTACATCTTATTGGGGGCAAAGATACGAACTTTATCTGAAAGTACCAATTATCAACCCTTTTTATTGTTTCGGCAGAGTACGTGGATGTTTTTCAGTTTTTGTGTTTTAAAAACACTCAATTTGTGTTAAAAATAGCCACTAGTAAACTTTTTTCTCTTTAATAATTTGTTTGCATGATAAGATAAGGGTAATGGCACCCCTCCAGGTACTGCCGAAGCACGAACGTTCGGGATGTTCGACGACATTGATCTCGACGACGAAGACAATGACGTTGACTCATGGGGAGTAAACTGGAATAAGTAGAAACCAGTAATACAATCTGACGGATCATCCGGAAAGACGGCACTTCCACAGCGGAAGTGCCATTTTTATTTTGCAAAACGCGTATTTATTTGGTGGTTTCATTCTGTTGTAGTAATTTTGCAGTCTCAAAATGCTATACATTA
>CADBAP010000098.1 GCA_902792685.1 uncultured Prevotellaceae bacterium | reverse complement strand
TCTTCTTCGCGTCATTACATCAATTATCGCGCATGCATACACGCAATACCTCATTAAGACGAACGTGATTTTCAATTGTCATCACAATATTTAATCTTTTTCAACAATTTTGAAATCGCGTTTCCTGCCTCCTGGGATTATGAAATAAAAACTACATTTTTATGTATAATAATTCAGGAAAGTGGAATATTTATTGTCACTTTACAGCGAAAAAATGAAAAATAGACTGACAGACTGACAGGAACGCTGTGTATCAGTTAGTTGCAGTCTTTTAAGACTGACAGAGACTGACAGGAGACTGACAGGTCTTGGAGAGTAAAAGGTATGCTTTTGCACAAAATTCTCTAGAGAATTTGTTGCGATAGCTGTCCTCTTACAAAAAATTCTCTAGAGAATTTCATTTTGGCAAAAAGCAATTGTTTGGAGAAAGTTTTGAGCTTGAAGACAAGAGTTATTCATTTGATTGCCAAATATTTAGTCAGCCTGTCAGTCTATTCTTCATTTTTTGTAGTTTAACGTGAGTTCGACGAAAATAATGAGCGAAAATTTTGGAGTTTCAGGAAAATGCACTAACTTTGCGACAAGAACCTAAAAACCATATCATGATGAAACAAAAACTACTCTTCACAATCACAGCACTCTTGTTTGCTATCACAGCTTGGGCACAAGGACCAAACGAATCTGGCACTTACTACAGCGCAGCCGACGGAAAGAAGGGTGCAGAACTGAAAACAGCTTTGTGCGGGATTATTCGTACCATGAAAGATCGTGGTTCAAAAAGCACAGTTTATAATTTGCTTTGGACTGATTTTGAGACTACTGACAAACGTGCAGACGGCAAAGTATGGGATATGTATTCCAATATCACCAATTATACTTTTGGTGTTGACCAAGCTGGCAACTTTTCGAAAGAAGGCGACAAATATAACCGCGAACATTCTTTTCCGAAGAGTTGGTTCAACGAAGGCACACCCATGTATTACGACTTGTTCCACCTCTACCCTACTGACGGCTATGTAAACAACACCCGCGGCAATGATCCATTTGGCGAGACAAATGGGTCAACCAAGAAAAACTCTGCCAACAACTTCAGTAAGTATGGCGCGTGTACATACCCAGGATATACCGGCAATGTCTTTGAACCCAACGACATCTACAAGGGAGATTTTGCACGTACTTATTTCTATATGGTTACTTGCTATGAGAATGAAATACCTTCATGGAGTGCTACCCACACTCTCGACGGCAACAAGTATCCAGGTCTGGCAGAATGGCAGCTGAATATGCTGATGGAATGGGCAAAGAAAGATCCCGTGAGCAGCGACAAGGAGGTGCCGCGCAATACGGCTGTCTATGGCATCCAGAACAACCGCAACCCGTTTATCGACTATCCGGGGTTGGAAGACTACATTTGGGGAGACCTGAAGGACGTGGCTTTCTCGTACGACAACTACCAAACGCCAACGAACATCATCCAGATTTCCGTTCCCGACAGTAAGGTCATTAGGGTTCATTCCATCAACGGTATCCTGATACGTTCTGCCAACGACTACAACGAAGCGATCCAAGGCCTGCCTAAGGGCATCTATATCATCAATGGCAAGAAAATCGTGATTAAGTGAGAGAAGAACTAAGCTCGCTTAAGTTCTTCCGAACGTGAACGATTTCGAGCGAAGCTCAAAGTTGTCGTTAAATAGAAAACGATAAAAATAGTCATGCACCAAACGGTCAATTGACGTAGGTCAAAAAATAACCCGTTTGGTGCATTTTTATACAAAAAAACTTTGTTGTGTGCGTACACAGTAGTAATTTTGCACTCGAAAACAAGAGAGAAGTATAAAGGATAAACAAAATTATTATAGAGAAAGGATAACGATTATGGAGATTATGTTAGGTATTTTGGCTTCCCTGGCAACGGTTTCAACTTGCTACCCCATGACTGCGTTCATTGGCAAGAAGGACAACAAATAAACCGCAGGGATTGAAGGTTAAAGATTTAGGTTTAGGATTTAAGTTTAGGTTAAGGGTTACAACAGACTTTTAGGTATTTGAGATTTGTTTTTAGGTTCACAACTGACAAAATCACTAAAAGTTACGGAGGATGTTCCACTTGGAGCATCCTTCTTTTTTAGTAGTCCTCTGAGCGTTATCGGTCTGCGTATTTTCACAATGACATGAGAAAGAAGCTGAATTATTTTGCTTAATAGAAATAAAAGCGTATCTTTGCAGAATGACAAAATCAGTTCATGACGATAACATGTTATCCCTATGGCAAAACGGAAAAACGAACAATATATAGAAGTCAAAGGCGCTCGTGTGAATAACCTGAAAAACATCAGCGTCAATATTCCACGCAACAAACTGATTGTGATTGCTGGTGTATCCGGTTCCGGCAAATCGTCGCTGGCTTTCGACACTTTGTACGCTGAGGGGCAACGACGCTATGTAGAAAGTCTGTCATCCTATGCCCGTCAGTTTCTGGGACGCATGTCGAAACCAGACTGCGACTTCATCAAGGGGCTTCCTCCGGCAATCGCCATCGAACAGAAAGTTATTGCCCGCAACCCACGCTCTACGGTGGGCACTTCGACAGAAATATACGAATACCTTCGTTTGTTGTATGCCCGTATTGGCAAAACATATTCACCGATTAGTGGTCAAGAGGTCAAGAAACACAGCATTGAGGATATCATCCGACAGGTGCTCTCCTACTCAAAAGGCACCAAATTCTGCGTGATGGCTCCCCTGCATATCGTTGAAGGCCGTGCATTGGCCAAACAACTGGAAATGGAAATTCAGCAGGGTTATGCGCGCCTTTACTACAAAGGAGAATTCTATCGTATAGAAGATTTTCTGGAACAATTCTGTACGAAGGATGAACCATCCGACGGAAACGAAAAGATTTCACAAGGCGAGATTCAGGCAAACGACATTTATCTGTTGATAGACCGTTTGTCTGTTGACGATGACAAAAGTGCCATCTCACGACTGGCCGATTCCTGTGAGACAGCTTTCTACGAAGGCGACGGCACCTGCCGACTGTTGTTCCTTCCTGGTAATATTGCCTACGATTTCTCCACGCGCTTTGAAGCTGACGGCATGACGTTTGAAGAACCCAACGACAACATGTTCTCCTTCAATTCGCCTGCTGGTGCCTGTCCCAACTGTGAAGGCTTTGGCAGCGTCATCGGCATTGATGAGAAATTGGTGATTCCGAATTCCACCCTCAGCGTGTACGACGGTTGTGTGCAATGCTGGCACGGGGAGAAGATGAAGATGTGGCAAACGGAGTTCTGCCGGCGTGCTGCCAAAGATGATTTCCCCATTTTCAAACCCTACATGGAACTGTCGCATGAGGAAAAAGATATGTTGTGGCACGGACTTCCTTCAGAGCGCCACTTAGACATCCACGACCAAGTAAGTATCGATGCGTTTTTCCAGATGGTGAAAGACAACCAGTACAAGATACAATATCGCGTCATGATGAGCCGCTATCGTGGAAAAACAGTCTGTCCAACCTGTCGGGGAACACGCCTGAAGAAAGAGTCCCAATATGTAAAAATCAACGGAATGAGCATTTCCGATTTGGTTGAGATGCCCATCACAAACCTGAAGGAATGGTTCCAACACCTGGAGTTGGATACGCATGATGCAGAAGTTGGAAAACGACTGCTGACGGAAATCAACAACCGATTGCAATTTCTTGTGAATGTGGGGCTTGGCTATCTTACTCTAAACCGAATGTCGAATAGTCTTTCGGGTGGAGAAAGTCAGCGTATCAACCTCACAACCAGTCTTGGAAGTTCTTTGGTCGGTTCACTTTACATCCTTGACGAACCCAGTATCGGTATGCACAGCCGCGACACCAATCGTCTGATTCATGTGCTGAAAGATTTGCAGTCTATTGGCAATACCGTCATCGTTGTTGAACACGATGAAGATCTGATGCGTGCTGCCGATTACCTGATTGATGTAGGACCGGATGCCGGTACCTTAGGCGGAAAAATCGTCTTCGAGGGGAATGCCGCAGATATCACAACAACTTCCCTGAAAAAATATCCGGAAAGCTATACCGTGAAGTATCTCACGCATACTGAAACCATTGATATTCCTTCGTCGCGGCGTCCTTGGAACCTCGCCATCGAACTGAATGGTGCCCGCATGAACAACCTTCGGGGCATCAACGTGAAATTCCCATTGAACGTGATGACCGTTGTCACCGGCGTATCAGGTTCTGGAAAATCCTCGCTGGTCAAAGGTATCCTCTACCCTGCCCTGAAACGTCATTTGGACGAGGTGGCAGAAATACCAGGCGAATACCTTTCTTTGGGAGGCGATTGGGAACAGATCAAGCATGTGGAGTTTGTTGATCAGAATCCCATCGGGAAGAGCACACGCTCCAATCCTGCCACCTATGTCAAAGCTTACGACGCCATCCGCCAGTTGTTTGCAGAACAGGCGTTGGCTAAACAAATGGGCTTTACGCCCCAATATTTCTCATTTAACACAGAGGGCGGCCGATGCGAGGAATGCAAGGGTGCCGGAGTTATCACGGTAGAAATGCAGTTTATGGCCGACCTCGTACTGGAATGTGATGAATGTCACGGACAACGCTTCAAGAAAGATGTGCTCGATGTGCGCTACCACGAGAAAAATATCAACGATGTGCTGAATATGACGGTTAGCGAGGCTATTGAGTTCTTCAGCGGCTCAAAAGAAATTATCAGTCGTTTGAAACCGCTTGAAGACGTAGGACTGGGTTATATCAAACTCGGTCAGAACTCCTCTACCCTCTCTGGCGGTGAGAACCAACGTGTGAAACTGGCTTATTATATGGCGCAGGAACGACAAACGCCCACCTTATTTATATTTGACGAGCCAACAACAGGACTGCATTTTCATGATATCAAGCGACTGCTGAAGGCATTCAACGCGCTGATAGACAGAGGTCACAGCATCCTTGTCATCGAACACAACATGGAAATCATCAAATGTGCCGACTATATCATCGATTTAGGTCCTGAAGGAGGGAATCGAGGTGGAAATCTTGTTTGTTCCGGCACTCCCGAAGAGGTTGCTGCATGCAAGGAAAGTTTCACAGGTCAATACCTGAAAGAAAAGTTGCAGGAAACAAATGAGGATGCGAAAATCAAACAAAAGGAAAAATAATCGGAAAATATTTGGCACAAACGAAAAAATATACTATCTTTGCACCCGCTTAAGCCGATATGGCTCAGTTGGTAGAGCAACGCATTCGTAATGCGTAGGTCGCCGGTTCGAGTCCGGCTATCGGCTCCATCCCTCTCCCTACGGCGAGGGATTTATTTTTCACCCCATTGGTGTGGTGAACGTTTTTGGCGGAATTAGCACATCGGTAGTGCATCGGCTTCCCAAGCCGAGGAGGCGGGTTCGACTCCCGTATTCCGCTCTCCCC
>CADBAP010000097.1 GCA_902792685.1 uncultured Prevotellaceae bacterium | reverse complement strand
CCGACTTCAAAGCGGTGAGCATCTCGTGGTGAAAGCCCCCTGGAGCAGTAGCGGACGGGGTGTTCGCTTTATGGACGGCATTATGAATATCTATGACAGCGGGTGGCTTCGTCATGTCATTGAGAAGCAGGGCTCTGTCATGGTGGAGCCTTACTACAACAAGGTGAAGGACTTCGGTATGGAGTTCTTTAGCGATGGTCGTGGGGCGGTCAGCAAAGATATGTGCTTTTATGGGCACGCTTTTGAAGGATCGTTATGCGGGTGCCTTCGGCATCGATATGATGGTGATTCGACGTGACGATGGTGATGGTTTTCTGTTACATCCTTGCGTTGAAATCAACCTCCGTCGTACGATGGGTCATGTGGCCATCAGTCTCTCGGAACACTGTTCAGCACTCCCCAGACTGATGAAGATAGAGTACAACTCAAATGTTTACAAAATCAGAATCAGCAACCTCTGATCGAAGTCACCTGAACGGCTTCATCGTAAGATTTAGAGAAAGAGCTTAACCGGTCGATCGCTGTGTTTGATTTGTGAAAAATGATTAAATAGTTTGCTCTAGGGTGGGAGAATGTTGCAAAGTTTAGATAAATTATGTATTTTTGCCACCGATATCAAACAGCTAAATTAGCTTGCGTTTGTGAACGCTATAAATTTTAATTTATAAACAAAAGTATGAAAAAGATTATGATGACGCTCGCAGCCGTCCTTTGCTGCGCAATGACTACAACAGTATTAACTGCATGTGGTGGAAGTGACGACAGTGGTAATGTTCCAGGTCCCGACAAAACTCCTGTTGCTGGAGTAATGGAGGCAAAGTTTGAGGTTTCTGAGGATATCATCAAGTATCTGGATGTCACTGTGGAGTATTACGACGCTGATGGCAGTGTAAAGAAAGAGCAGATGGACAAGACCACTTGGTCAAAACAAGTAAAGGCTAAGTTGACAGCTAAACTTGGTGCACGCTTATCAATGAAGGTGAAAGACGGTGTTGATGTCAGAAGTAGGAGCAGTAAAGATTGGCGGTGCATCTTCTTCAATAACCATCACGGGTAATCAGCTTGCTGAACTTCTTAAAAAGCGTGAAAACGGTGTGTTTAGTAAGTTCCTCTATATCTTAGATGGTAAAACGATAACAAGTACTGACTGGGAGTAAGATTAATAAGCCTGGCAATTTCTGCCAGGCTTATTTTTTTTCACGTTTTGAGACTTTTTTCACCATACGACAGTTATTTCTCAAAAAATGATTATTTTTGCAGACGAATTCAATTCAACAATTCGTATGGATATTCAACCAAAAGCAAATTCGACCAAAATCAAAGATGCCAAAAGTCAGGGCGTTTCAAGAAAATTTGATTTCTTGGAGACGCTGAAGTATGTCTTAAGACGGCATCTCGGACTGGCTGGTATCATCGCAGCAGCATTGTTGCTGGAGATCACTTCCAGCTTGATGAACTATGTCAACCACAACATCATACAGGACACGATGGAACGTCTGGTGGAGCAGGAGATGAACAGTATTGCCTTTCGCATTCATAACCAGTTATCCAAGGTTGAGGTGACTCTCGATAATATGGCTTGGGTCGTGACAGATGATCTTGCAAAATCCGATTCCATGTTCGTCATCACGCGACGTATGGTGGAAAACAACCCTGCGATTCTTGGAGGCACCATCTCTTTCATTCCCAATTATTACCCCGAAAAGGGTTACTGGTTTGAACCATTCGCAGGCAGAAGGGCTGACGGTACGATTGAGAGTATTCAACTGGGCTCTGCCAGTCACGACTATACGAAAAGTGAGTTCTTTACCAAGCCTATCGCTTTGGGCAAAGGACACTGGAGCGAGCCTTATATGGATGCCGACGGTGCCAAGACGGTGGTGACGACCTATGGCTCTCCTGTACGCGATTATCATGGGAAGATCGTTGGTGTGGTCGATGCCGACCTCTCGCTGGGCTGGTTTGAACAGTTGATGGATAAAGAAAAGGTTTACAAGAACACGGAGCGCTTCCTAGTGACAGGCAGTCATCACCTGATAGCAGGAACAGAGGGACACATGTTAGAGCATGCCCTCAAGTTGCTGACAGTAGCGAACAACAAGGCAGGTTATCACAAGGTGACCGATGAGAAGGACGAGAAACATCACATCTTCTTCCATCCGGTAGGTGGTAAGACTGATTGGGTGCTCATCTCGGTTCTTGATGACAGTGAGGTGTTCGGAAAGTTAAGTAAGGTTCGATTCCTGTTATACTTTGTCACTGGCATCGGATTGCTGATTCTGGGATTTATTGTTTTCCGTACATCACGCAATCTGGACCATCTGCGGAAGGTGAAAGCTGAGAAAAATCGGATTGACTCCGAACTACATGTAGCCAGCAATATTCAAATGTCGATGATCCCGAAACGTTTTCCTGAGTTACCGGGAATCGATCTTTATGCATCGATAAAGCCCGCCAAGGAAGTGGGTGGCGACCTTTATGACTTCTTCCTGAAAGACGATAAACTATATTTCTGCATCGGCGATGTGTCAGGCAAGGGCGTACCAGCCTCGCTGCTGATGATGGTGGTCACGTCACAGTTCCGTACTGTTTCGAGGTATCTGAGCCAGCCTGATGAGATTATGAAAGCCATTAACGACCATATTGCTGAAGGCAACGATACCCATATGTTTGTAACGATGTTTATTGGAATCCTCGACCTCAAGACAGGCCATCTGGCCTATTGTTGTGGCGCCCATAATCCCCCCTTGCTCATAGGCTCCACAGTAGAGCCCCTGCCTGTTCTCCGTAAGTTGCCGGTAGGTGCTATCAAGGGAACAAAATATGTAATGCAAGAGACTCAGATAGAGCAGGGCAGTACACTGCTCCTTTATACAGATGGCTTGACAGAGGCCATGGATACAAAAAAGAAGATGTTTGGCGTGGAAAGAATGAAAGAGACGGTGCTCCATCTACAAGCGGCTGGAGAGGTCTCGTCGAAGGCAATCCTCAATGGCCTGATAGAAGCGGTGGAAACCTTTGTGGCAGGTGCCGAACAGAGTGATGATTTAACGATGATGGCAATAAAAATATTGGAATAAAAACATAAATTACTACGAACATGATTACAAAGATTGAAGAAAACGACGGCATCATGACCGTCTATCTGGAGGGAAGAATGGACACCCCTTCATCAAGTGAGACTGATGATGAGTTAGCTCCTTTGTATGAGACAGAATGTAAGGAGATTGTTATCGACTGTAGTCAGTTGGATTATATTGCTTCCAGCGGGCTTCGTATTTTCCTCAGCCTGTTGCTTGATACTCAGCCACAGGGAAAGCACATCAGTATAAAGGGAATGAATCAGACGCTTCGCGATGTGTTCGACATGACCGGGTTCACCGATCTTTTCGACTTCATTTAAACCAGAAAAACACTAAACAGACATGACAGATAGTTATTTTTATAGACTCTGTTTCGAAAAAAAAGTCAAAAATGAAACCGGTGTAGAGACAGACCTATGGTTAGAGAATGTAAATGAGAGTGAGGTTGTCCTGGATAGTGTTACCTATAGCATGACACTTAGAGGGATAGCCTTCAACCGCAAGATCTACCAGCCTGGCGAAATTGAGGCAGAGATATTGTTTGTGGAAAATACCAGTAACGATAACGAAGAGATGAGTCATAAAGTTTCTTCGATATCTGGTTTTTTCTTGAATAGTAGTGTCAGCCTTTTCCTTGTTAAACATGACCGTCATGGTGATGAGATAGGCAAACAGATCATTGCCAAGGACTATTTTGTATATGAAGTGAATCCCCGTTTGGTCCGACAGCCTGACGGCAGTAAGATGATGTTCGTCCGACTGTCTATCTTCAGTATGGATAAGTTGATGACGTTAAACAAGAGCTCTCAGGTCTTTGTGTCTAAGAAACTTGGGTCTAACATCATGTCTGAAGAGTGTAAGAAGTATGCTGTCGGCAGTCATGTACTGAAAGAGAACCATGACCACCGGCAGTGCCTGAGATACAATCAGGAGGTCGTGGGACCGAATAAAAAGAGTCTCATTATTCCCTCAGAGATGATACATCCCTATCTGGTTCAGTATAATGAGACCTTCTATGACTTTCTGGTGCGCACGGCCAACCGCTGCGGAGAATTTCTTTATTTCGAGGAAGGCCAGTTGATTCTGGGTCTGCCCGACAGCGGCGAACCAAAACTCATCGGGCGATATGCATCAGTCACCTACCAGTGTATCTCAAACAGCGGACCGCATGGTGGATTCTATACGCGCGACAGTATGAAGGACGGCCTGGGAATAACAGCCGACACAAACTATAACCCCGTTGGTAAGAACTCTGCTGGATTCCCCAGAGACCTCTTCCCCAAAGAAGGGATGTATCACTCCGAACTGTCTTCAGACGAGTATTTCTTCCCGCTGTTTGCCGACAAATTCACTTCACTCTCACGTGAGATGGGTTATGAAGGTGGTAGCGATGACATTGTCACATCGCAGGTATTCCCCGTGATAGCCAATGCCATGTCTACAACAGATGGCGCGGCTGCCTTCAGTTCTGCCATTGCTACCGACAAGGCCTCGAAAGAAATGGATAGTGCCGACAAGGTGGCAGCTGCGAATAAATCAGGCAATGATAAATACATCACCAAGAAAAATAGGTCTGAGTATGGCGACGGCACGAAATCCGTTCTTTTCAGTTCCGTGAATGCTGGTGGTTGGACCACCTTGCAGTTCTACGATACGGTGCACCAGTATGAGGAAGCCTTGCTGAAAGAAATCATCTGCATCGACATGAATACCAATATTGAAGAGGTGAAGTTAGGTCAGAAAATCAAGATTGCCAAGAATGGAGAGATCTATATCGTGATTCAGATAGTGATGTCGGGCGAAGAGAAATGGACTGACGGCTATGAAAAGTATGAGTCCGGCACCGTCCTGAGTGAAAAAACTGGTGGACTATCGCAGAAAATCTTTGCCATTCCGCTGGCAACTCTTCGTGTGCAAGGTCAAGTCTTCAAGAAGCCCTTCCCACCATTGCTCCCGGTGCCGTTTGTCCGCCATGCTGAGCCTCAGACAGCTTTTGTCACCGACAACAAGGATCCCAAGTATCAGGGCCGTGTGCGTATCGTATATCCCTGGCAGCCGGAGTTCAAAGAGGCCGAGCAGTTGACGGCAGCCGAAATCATGTATGTCCAAGCCCTTACAGTTCTTGCGAACACTCAGAAAGAACAAAAAGCAGCGCAGGCCACGTTGGGACAATTGCAGCAGGAACTGGACACTCTGAAAAAAGGCAAGCTCATCACTGTCACGACGAAGAGTATGACCTTGAAAGCACTGGAAAAACAAATCGATGAGATGAAGGCTGATCCGGAAAAGGAAGCTATGGTGCAGCAACTCACGCTGGTGAAACAGCAGTTCGAAGCTCAGATAGAGAAACTCAAACAGATGAGCGACGAGGAGTTTAAGACCTATACAGAACAGGTGGAGGGATCTGTAGAAGAGCAGAAAAAACTCATCGGGGAACTTAATAAGAAAATCGAAAAAGCCCAGACCGAGGTTGTCAATAAGAAGCAGGACCTTGATAAAACGGTTGTGGCTTACAAGCAGTCCATCGTTAATTTATCCTCGCCTTGGATCCGTGTTGCGACACCCATGGCAACCGATGGCGGCGGCACCTTCTTTAAGCCGATGATGGGCGACGAGGTGCTGGTGAACTACGAAGGCGGAAATGTGGAGCGTCCATACGTGGTTGGCAGTCTGTTCTCCAAGAACACACTTGCACCCGATGAGCGCATCAACCGCACGGTGGGTCCCAACCTTCACAAAGATGCCTCGATAGCCATCGTCTCGCCAAACGGACACGCCATTACTTTCAAGGACCCGGCGAATGCCGACGGGTTCGTCGCCAGCGTCTATCCGGCCTTAGGACCTGTCAAGGATTTAATGCCCCTCTCTCTGCCGAACTCAAAGGATGTCATGGGCGGTATTCGTATTGGCGACCGTTTCGGCCTTTACTCCATCGACATGTCGTCCGACAAACGCAGGGTGAGTATCAGTTCTTCCTTAGGTGAAGTAAAACTAGATGCCTATACGGGAATCACCATCACAGCCCCCAACGGAGATATCAAGATTAAAGGAAAGAATGTGTCGATCGAGGCAGGCAACAACCTGTCGTTGCTATCAGGCAATAACATCAAGAAGAAGGCCGACACATCATCCTCTACCGTCAAAGGCAAATTGGAGTCTGGCGTAGAATCTGCTGTCGATTCAGGAAGCAAGAAGGCTGTAAAGGAGGCAACGTCACCCCTTGATGTCGCCCTGTTCCGTACGGTTCTGGAGACCTTCCTCAAACCTATCGAGGGCACGATGTGCATCAAGTCGAAGCGGTATATGAGACTGGAAGCCGGTGAAGGCAAAACCATCATCAACCAGAACCGCTATAAAGACTGGGATGCCGCTAAGAAACAGAAACTGGCGAAATCACAGAACTTTTTCAGAAGCATGATCGACAGGGTCACCATGCTTGATGCCCGTCTGAACGACTTCACCATGCGTTACCGTGC
>CADBAP010000096.1 GCA_902792685.1 uncultured Prevotellaceae bacterium | reverse complement strand
AACCTCTTTGGTGATACGAATGCCGTACATATCTCCGTCAAGGACGGCAAGTATCATATCGACCAGATTATTGATGGTGAAACGGTGGAGGACGTATTGGAATATGTGCAGTTCAACCCCAAGAAACTCGTCCGTCAGTTGGAGACGTGGGTGACGAAGAGTGTGAAGCTGGGCAAGATTTCTCTTGAAGAGGGCAAGGAATTCCTCAGCAACTACCGCTCCGGCCTCTACGGATATACGTATTTGGAGTAATACCCTAGAACATCCTAGGATAACCTAAGCGGTCCTAGAACATCCTAGGATAACTAGGCTATCCTAGTTAAAAAAAAGATGAAATGAAAGAAAAGCTAACAGTCATCAAAGTAGGTGGCGCTGTTGTTGAAGATGAGGAGCAGCTTTCACAATTATTGAAGGATTTCTCTGCGATTGAAGGCAGGAAAGTGCTTGTTCATGGTGGTGGAAGGCGCGCGACGAAGGTGGCGGCAGCCCTCGGTGTTGAAACGAAGATGGTTAACGGACGGCGCATCACCGATGCTGATATGCTTGAGGTGGTGACAATGGTCTATGGTGGACTGGTGAACAAAAACATGGTGGCCCGTTTGCAGGCACAAGGCATCAATGCCCTCGGACTGACGGGTGCCGATATGAATGTGATCCGTTCCCATAAACGACCGCCAATAACTATCACCCCACACCAGTTCCTCCCCTCACAGGGGAGGTCAGGAGGGGTCTCCACCACTCAGTCTATCGACTTCGGATTCGTCGGCGATGTTGATGAGGCTGACGGAGAGATGTTACAAACCCTTATCGAAGAAGGTGTCACACCAGTGATGGCTCCACTCACGCATGATGGGAAAGGAAATCTGTTGAATACCAATGCCGACACCATTGCGGCAGAGACCGCCAAGGCTTTGGCTGATTATTACGATGTGACGCTGATTTATTCCTTCGAGAAAAAGGGTGTCCTCCGCAATCCCAACGATGACGACAGTGTCATTCCTGTGATTACCCGTGAGGATTTCCAACGATATGTAGCCGATGGAACCGTTGCTGGCGGTATGATTCCCAAGTTGGAGAATGCCTTCGATGCCATCGATGCAGGTGTCAGCCGGGTCATTATCACCCTCGCTACAGCCATTGATGGCAAACATGGCACCGTGATTAAATAATAGGGAGTAAAAATAGAAGTTAAAATGGAAGTTAACTCGCTACGCTCGTGGAAGTTAAGCGCTTCGCGCAGGATGATAGAAATCGCCAATGTAGAAACTGACGTCTTAGACCAAAGGTCTATAACTCCCTTTTTTAACTTCCAATTTAGCTTCCTCTTTAACTCCTGATTTCTAAATAAACGTTAAAAGCATAACTATTCTGTAACTTCACCCCTTTTCAAATCGTCATTCAAACAGAGAGAAGATGAAAACAATCAGTTTCCGAAACGACGTGTTGCCGTTAAAGAATGAGCTTTACAGACTCGCTCTTCGCATCACTCTCAACCCCGCAGAGGCCGAGGACGTCGTGCAGGATACACTGATTAAAGTCTGGGACAAGCGAGACCAATGGAACGAAATCGACTCTATCGAGGCATTCAGCCTGGTCATCTGCAGAAATTTAGCACTTGACAAAACCAAAAAGAAAGGTCACGATAACCTGTCGATAGAAGAAGAAACTAACATTGAGCCTGTTGCCAGCGCATCTAACCCTCTTGAGCAGACACTCCAAAACGACCGCATTGAACAGGTCAGGAGGCTCATCAACGAACTGCCGGAGAAACAACGCAGCTGCATCCAGCTCCGCGATTTCGAAGGAAAGAGTTATAAAGAGGTGGCAGAAGTGCTCGGAATCAGTGAAGAACAAGTGAAAGTCAATATCTTCCGTGCACGACAGACCATCAAACAACGATTTGAAAAGTTAGACCAATATGGATTATAAGTACATCGAACAGCTCCTGGAGCGCTACTGGATTTGCGAAACTTCCCTTGAGGAAGAGGAAATCCTCCGTATGTTCTTCTCACAGAAGGACGTGCCCGCCTCCCTGCTGCCTTATCGCGACCTGTTCTGTTATGAGCAGACAGCGAAGAAGACCGATGTACTGGGTGCAGACTTCGACGAACGGATGCTGGCAATGGTTGGCGAGTCCGAACCGAAGAAAGCACGGGTGGTCAGCATCCGCGAGCGACTGATGCCGCTGTTCCGCGCTGCTGCTATCGTTGCAATCATCCTGACATTGGGCAACGCCATGCAGGTGGCTTTTGAGGAGGAGGAGCAGGTGCAGACCGTGAATGCCTCCAACTACAACGTTCCGCAAAACGGCAAGTCTGTTGCACAGACCGACACCGTAAAACTCGATGTCAGTCAGGCGGCAGCCACCACGCAGACTCCAACAGAATAATTTTCTATGCTTTCTCTATAATAATCATGTTTAGTAAAACGAAGAAACTGTGAAGTTTCGATTCTCTCAAATTTTTCATAACATATAGTTAATAAGAAGACCGATACCCTGCGAAAGAGTATCGGTTTTTGTTTTTATCTATCAGCAGGTTTCATGCGCATGTGAAGCTGGAACAGAGCCGGCCCCAACAGGAACAGCGAGAACAGCAGCGCCAGATAGACATGCAGTTCGCTCCCTTTGAAGACATCCACGAGTTTCATGTCGCTTGCCATTGGATAGAGGTTGTACAGCACGTATGCGACCGTGTTATTCGTCCAATGCAGCACCACTCCAGGCAGAATGCTTCCTGTACGATAGAACAGCCATCCCAGCAGCAATCCGATCAGGAAGGCATGAGGCATCTGTGCAGGGTTTCCGTGTGCAAGAGCAAACAGCAAGGCAGAGACGGCGATGGCAATCCAGTGATACTGAATGCGGTTCAGCAACACACGCAGGATAGCACCACGAAAGACGACTTCCTCTGCCAATGGTGCGAAGATACCTACAAAGAGATAACCTACAGGATGCGACAACAGACCGTCAAAAGTGCTCTGCATCCAGTTCGGCAGTTCCGGCATCTTTTCCTGCAGCCATACAGATGGGATGATGGTGCCTAAACTGAGAATTACGCACCAGAAGAAAACTCCCCATGGACGTGTCAGCAGGTAATTCCTTGATACAGGTGCCCATTTGGTGAGGGTGAATACCAGTATGGTAACAAAACTAAAAGCACCGCTTGCCACAATCATCATAAGAGCATCGGGCGAGAAGTTTCCATCCACAAATGGCTTTATTGCTTCCGAGAGTGTTTTCCCGTCAGCCATCATCCAGATAATCCATACCACCCAACTAACAACAAACTGGATGGCAAGGAAACAAAACAGATATAAAATTGTTTTACGCATATATTCTTCTTATTTCTTCTTTATCTTTTTCTAATTGTTTGGCGAGTTCTTGAGGTGAAGAGAATTTCATTTCATTGCGGATTCTTCGGTCAAAGACGACGCGCAGTTGCTGTCCATAGATATCGCCATCGAAATCGAAGATGTGTACTTCGAGTGTTTGCACATGTCCGTCGTAGGTGGGTCGCGTACCGATATTCATCATTGCCGGACGAAGATGCTGTTCGTTTTCCAATTGTACGTGTACGGCATAAACACCAGAAGCGGGCACTAATTTGCCGATTTCATCGGTGTTGAGGTTGGCTGTGGGGAATCCGATTTTCCGTCCTTCGTGGAAACCGTCGATCACACGTCCTGTCAGTGAATAGGCATAGCCCAGTGCTTCGTTGGCACCCCAAACATTTCCTACGAGCAAACATGCACGGATATAGGATGAGCTGATGGCTTCCTTGTCAGGTTCACTGAGCGGCATCGCCTGAATCACTTCTATACCCAGTTCCTGTCCGTAGCGCACATAGTCTTCGAAGCCCTCAGAACGGTTATGACCGAAACGGTTGTCGTAGCCAATGACCAGTTTACGAACGTTGAGGCGTTCACGCAGCACCTCTTTCATAAAGTCGTGAGCCGACAGTGCTGCCAGCTGTTCATCAAACGTCAGAATCTCGATGTGGTCGGCAGGCGTATTCTTCAGCAGTGCTTTCTTTTCCTCGAAGGTAGAAAGCATCTGTGGCAGGTAGTCGCTGTGTAACACCTGTCGCGGGTGACGGTCAAAGGTGATCACCGTTGACTCCATATCAGCCTCTTTGGCCACCGTAATCATCTGGTCAATCAGATAACGGTGTCCGCGATGTACCCCATCGAAGAAACCAATGGTTGCTACTTGCGGATTCTTTGTTATATCCATGTCAGCCAATCGTTAATATGTTGATTATGGTAGGTGTGAATGCCCAATGCCTCTGCTGCCTGACAGTTCTTCAGGCTGTCATCGATGAACAATGTCTCGTCAGCCTTGATATCTGCCTGCTGCAGCACCGTCTCGAAAATTTCACGTTGAGGCTTTGCCAAATGCAGTTCATACGACAAAAAGCACTTCTCAAACATGCTGTTAGAGAAATGGTGTTGTTTAGAGGGATGGGTCGGATCTGTAGCCTCCCCCTCAGGGGGGAGGTTGGAGGGGGCTTCCGTTTCCCACTTCTTCCAATGCATGTCATTGGTGTTGCTCAATACAAACAGCCGATATGTCTTAGACAGTTCCATAACCGCCTGACGACGTTCAGGAGTGATACCGGTGAGCAGTTCGTTCCAAGCCCATACGATCTTTTCATCATCTATCGGGCGTTGGGTGATGCGTCGCACCTCCTCACAGAACTCCTCTGTGGTGATGAGTCCCAACTCCGATTGCAGGAACAAGTCCTCCACGCGGTGTTCCTCCACATATACCGCTACCTCTTCGGCTCCAATCTGATGGAAAGCGCGTATGCAGCGTTCTGCGTCTAATCCGCAGAGCACACCGCCCAGGTCGAAAACGATATTCTTGATATGTTGTGGAATCCTCATTGTCCCTTATTGTGTTCGTTTTGCAAAAAAAGAGAACCCATCGGATTCTCTCTCATTCTAATCTTTCTTGTGGACCAGCCAGGGCTTGAAATTTGTTGAGCCTGACGAAACTCTTCGACCGAACAGGGTTAGTCGACGTCGTCGGTACCCGTTACGTGAGGGAGAAAACCGCAGGTGAAAGCCCTGATGGATCTTTATAGTGGACCAGCCAGGGCTTGAACCTGGGACCTCCAGATTATGAGTCTGTTGCTCTAACCAACTGAGCTACAAGTCCGTGAATTCCTCCTGATATCGGAATTCGGCTGCAAAGGTAATACTTTTCCTTGAGAATCGGAAAAGAAACGCAGAAAAATTCTAAATTTACTTAGTTTGCTTTGCTTGATTTTTCGGCTCACGTCTGGTATCCCAGAAAGCGGCAATGTGAATGATATCCCCTTTGATGTAATAGACAACTTTGTTAAAACGCCTGATAATAATACTGCGATATTCTTGTTTGCGATGAGCAAAAAGAGGATCGATCTTGCCCAAATTTGGCATGTTTGTCAACGCAAGAACTGCTTGTTCCACCTCGTCCATAAACTCCAGACGAACTCGTTCTCCGAAATCTCGCAGAACATATTCCTCTACCTGATGCAGTGATGCATCTGCCCGCTTATGCCAATGTATCTTCATACAGAGACGGCAGTTTTGTTGCGATGGAACACTTCCTCATTCGTTAGGTAGTCGCCTGCTTCAAAAGCAGCTTCGGCCTCGTCGAGCATGTCGTCTATTTCTTCCATTGTGTAAGGACGCAGTTGTTCCTTTTTTGCATATTCCGACAGTTGTGCACTTAGCCAAAGCATATTCGCAAGTTTGTCAATGTTGTTTCGCTCATATTCGTTCCTCTCTATTTGCTGCAAAGGTAATACTTTTCCTTGAGAATCGGAAAAGAAACGCAGAAAAAATTCTAAGTCAATACTTTACGATGTAGTGAAAGAGACTTCATCACAGTGCAAAAGAGCATATCCCTTATCATATAACCACCAAGGGCTGTCGCGATGACAGCCCTTGATGGTTTCTTTGTTCTTCGTATCCTCATACCTTTTACCCTTCAAAAGGGCACCTTTTGCCGACCAAAAGGATAGCTTTCGCAATCCAAAAGCATAGGTTTTACTTTCTCCCTGTCAGTCTATTTTTCATTTTTTTTTGCTGTTTTCGTACAAAAATATTCCACTTTTTTAAATAATTATACATAAAAATTTTGCTAATTTTCTAACAATCGCTGCACTATTAATGTTTTGTTTACACTATTATTTCACAATAAGGGAAAAAGGCTGATGATATTTTTTAACACATTTTTTTACGAATTTATTGTCCGTATTTATGAATTTTTATATCTTTGCAATGTTGTTTTGTAAACAACTTATCAGCACAATGATGAGAGACATATAACATTAAACCTAAATTGATAAACAACTTTAATTTAAAACAATTATGAGAAAAACAAGATTACTAACTTTGCTCTTACTGCTCATGACCGCAGTAACGGGCGCTTGGGCTGACCAGCAATACCTCTACTTGGAGGTCAGCGGTACGTCGGCAACGATGAAGTACGGCGAGGATT
Source organism: uncultured Prevotellaceae bacterium (assembly GCA_902792685.1). Taxonomy (GTDB): domain Bacteria; phylum Bacteroidota; class Bacteroidia; order Bacteroidales; family Bacteroidaceae; genus Prevotella. The sequence goes on along the minus strand of CADBAP010000096.1, from coordinate 2,649 downwards.
ATTCAGGGAAACCCTATTACGATGAGCGTGCAGAATGGTGGTACGATGGATACGACTGGAACGGTAAAGGAACCATCAAGACCATCACCGTGGACGTTTCCTGTCAGAACGTTGATTACTCTAATCTTTCTTGTTTATTCTACAATTTCACAGCGCTGCAGACCATAAACAACACTGCGAACCTCAACACGTCTAAAGTTCAAGACATGTCTCTCATGTTTGTAAACTGCTCGTCTTTTACGAAACTCGACCTTAGCGGCTGGGATACATCCAAGGTTACGGACATGTTATCCATGTTTGATGGTTGCGTATCTCTGACCGCGCTCAACATCAGCGGCTGGAACACAGGCGAACTTACCAATACGCAAGGCATGTTTGAAAACTGCGTAAAACTGAAATTCATCTACGTAGGCGCTGGTTGGAGCACCACGAAGGTGACAAATGACGATGCAATGTTCTACGGGTGTGAGAATCTCCCCAACTGGGACAACACCACTGATGTATCGAAGGCCTACGTTGGCGACGGCGGCTACTTGACTTCGAATATGAAGACCATCTACTGCAAGATGGAGTATGGCTGGTGGACACAGGATGGTGCAGCTATAGGTATCTATGCATGGGGTGATAATAATCAAAAGAATGCCGATTATCCAGGCAAGCGTATGACGCTTGCTGATGGCGAAACGAATATATGGAAGTTCGATTTGGACATCGCCACATATAAGAATTGTATTTTCACCCGCGTCAATGGCAGTGGTGATATCGCAGATTGGGGAGCCAAGACCCAAGACCTGACGATTCCCACGAATGATGATGATATGTTTACGATTACCAATACTACTGAAACTTGGGGCGACCCAGGTTGCGAAGGCACATGGTCGAAGTACATAGCACCTAAATTCATCCTTACAGGTTCGATGAGCAACTGGGAGGAAAAAATAAAAGTTTATGATGATAGCTATGTACTCGATCTCGATGCAGGCAAGTATCAGATCAAGGTGATTGACAAAGGCAACTGGAAAGGCATCGACGACCTGACAGAGGTTACAGGCGGTCTGTATAGAGACCAGAACGGTAACATTTGCTTTAAGCTGGATCACGCTTGTAATGTGACCGTCAGCTACAAGTCGGGAGAATTGTTTACAGTAGAAGGTGAGTTCGTAGCTCCTGAGATAAAACTGATTGGTATCAACGGATGGAATGACCCTGCGGATGCAATCGTACTGACTCCTGCTGCTGACAAGAAATCGGCAAGCGTGACGACGACCCTCGACAAGGGTTGGTATAATTTCAAGGTAATCCGTGCGGACGAATGGCTGGGTAAGGAGAATGGCGATGAAAACTATGTAATTACAAAAACTTGGAACTGGGTTGCCGGACTTGTAAAAGATGATTCAGATTTAAACAGAATTTCACTCCAGACGGATGGTGTTAACAAGGAATACACGTTTACCTATGAATATGCTACAGACAAGCTAACGGTGATCTACCCTGGTCTCAACACCATCACCATCGATGATGGCGATATAGATGCTGCCAACTGGAGTGCCGAACCCACCGAGCAGTATGACGGACAGAATGTCACGCTGAAATACAAGGGCAAGAAGAAGATAAAGAGAATCACCATCGAGCCTGTGCCTGCAGCGATTCCCGTTGACCTCTCGACAGTCACTGAAGCCTATACCGCCAGCGACGGAGAAACGCTTACCGGAACGCTTGGTGCAAACGTGAAGATTTCTATTGCCGACGGTGCAACGGTGACACTCGACGGCGTGACCATCAACGGCGTGAACGACGCCAACTACGAGTGGGCTGGCATCACTTGTCTTGGCGATGCTACCATTATCCTCAGCGGTACGAATACTGTGAAGGGATTCTATCAGAATTATCCTGGCATCCAGGCTGCTGCTGCTGGCAAGACGCTCATCATCAATGGCACAGGTTCTCTCACGGCCAGCAGCTACGGCAAAGGTGCCGGCATCGGTGGCGTAAATAATGTTGCTTGCGGCAATATTGAGATCCAGGGCGGCACAATCACCGCAACTAGTGTAACATATGGTGCCGGCATCGGTGGCGGAGACAGAGCTGATTGCGGCAATATTACCATCAGCGGTGGAACCGTCACTGCTACAGGCGGAGAACGTGGTGCTGGAATCGGAGGCGGTAGAAGAGGTCCAAGTGATGGCTCCTGTGGTAATATTCTCATCAGCGGTGGAACCGTCACTGCTACAGGCGGTGAAAATGCGGCCGGTATTGGCGGAGGTAGAGGTTACAATAGCGGTAATTTGAGCAGTTGCGGCACCATCACGATTACTTCAGGCGTAACCAAAGTGACTGCTACAATGGGAGATGGTGCTACCAACAGCATCGGCGCAGGCAAATACGGCACCTGCGGCACAGTAACCATCGGCGGCAATGTGGGTGCTATTACCACTAGCCCATACACCTATCAGCCGTAATAATCTCTCGCGCATATATAATATAAAAGGTATAAACAAAATAAAGATATGAACAATATGAAAAACAAGATATTTTCACTGCTCGTGCTGTTTATGACGGCAGCGACGGGCGCTTGGGCAGACGACTACTACCTGATAGGCACCATGAACGACTGGTGTCCCAGCAAACAGTTTCAGCTGACACAGAACC